>JAOPWO010000345.1 GCA_025965635.1 Modestobacter sp.
CAGCACGCTGCGCGACGCCGCGGCGCGCGCGGCCTCGTGCGTGACGGCGGCTCCACGGTCCGCGCCGACAGCCCGGCGGGGAAGCCGTAGGCGGACTCGGGAGCCGCGGCCAGCAGCGCGGGGTCGATCGCCCAGGCGGCCAGCTCGTCGGCCCAGCGGGCGAGGGCGTCCACGCCTCGACCCTGCCCGGCGGCACTGGGGTCGGCCGCGCCCGTGCCGGTCGGGCAGGATGTCGGGCGTGACCGACACCGGGACCCTGGTACTGCTCCGCCACGGCGAGAGCGAGTGGAACAAGGCCAACCTGTTCACCGGCTGGGTGGACGTCGAGCTGTCGCAGAAGGGCCGGGCCGAGGCCACCCGCGGCGGGCAGCTGCTCACCGAGCACGGGCTGCTGCCCGACGTGCTGCACACCTCCGTGCTGCGGCGGGCGATCACCACCGCCGAGCTGGCGTTGTCGGCGGCCAACCGGCACTGGATCCCGGTGCGCCGGTCGTGGCGGCTCAACGAGCGGCACTACGGGGCGCTGCAGGGGCTGGACAAGGCCGCGACGCTCGCCGAGTACGGCGAGGAGCAGTTCATGGAGTGGCGGCGCAGCTACTCCACGCCGCCGCCGCCGATCGAGCCGGACAGCGAGTACAGCCAGGACGACGACCCGCGCTACGCGTTCCTGCCGCCGGAGGCCCGCCCGGACACCGAGTGCCTGGCCGACGTCGTCGTCCGGATGCTGCCGTACTGGTACGACGCGATCGTGCCGGACCTGCGCGCCGGGCACACCGTGCTGGTCGCCGCGCACGGCAACAGCCTGCGGGCGCTGGTCAAGCACCTCGACGGCATGGGCGACGACGAGGTGGTCGGGCTGAACATCCCCACCGGTGTCCCGCTGCGCTACGACCTGGACGACGACCTGCGGCCCACCAGGCCCGGCGGCGAGTACCTCGACCCCGCCGCGGCCGCCGCCGCGATCGAGGCGGTCAAGAACCAGGGGCACGGCAAGAAGTAGCCGGAGGACCCCGCGGCCCCCACCGCTCGCAGCCCCGCGGCGGCGCCGTCCAGCGGAGCCTGCCTCAGGACGAGGAGCTCATGCCTCGTTCCCCCGTCACCAGGTAGACCACCCGGCGCGCGACGCTGACCGCGTGGTCGGCGAACCGCTCGTAGTACCGGCCGAGCAGGGTGACGTCGATGGCCGACTCGATGCCGTGCGGCCAGTCGTCGGACAGCAGCGCCAGGAACAGCTGCTTGTGCAGCTGGTCCATCAGGTCGTCGTCGGCCTCCAGCTCCAGGGCCGCCTGCACGTCGCGCTTGGCGATGACGGTGCCCGCCTTGGTCACCAGGCTCTCCGCGACGTGCCCGGCCTCCAGGAACACCGGCCGGACCTCCTGCGGGACCGCGTGCTCGGGGAAGCGCATCCGCGCGACCTTCGCGATGTGCGCGGCCAGGTCGCCCATCCGCTCCAGGTCGGCGACGATCCGCGTCGCCGTGGTGATCATCCGCAGGTCGGTGGCGACCGGCTGCTGCCGGGCGAGCAGGGTGAAGCACCGCTCCTCGATGCTCTCCCGGACGGCGTCGATGCGCTCGTCGCCGGCGATCACCAGGTCGGCCAGGGCGACGTCGGCGTCGAGCAGGGCGGTCGTGGCCGTGCTCATCGCCGACCCGACCGAGTTCGACATCTCCACCAGGCAGGCGGTGATGTCCTCCAGTTCCTCGCGGTAGCTCTCCCGCACGGTTCCTCCATCCGCGGCCGCCGCTGTCGGGCGCCGCACGTCTCGCACGCGCGGGGTCCAGCGGCTGGACCTCCCGGGGCGCGTGTCCTCCCGAGGGTAGAGACGCCCGGCGGGGTGCCAGGAGACCAGCGGGTGAACGGGTGGGCACGCGGCGGTGAACACTTCCTCCCCCGGGTGTGATGATCACCGGATCGGCTGGTCAGCCCGCGCTCCCGCTCTAGCATCGAGTCGTGGACCCGGTGGTCGCCCTGGTGGCGGGCCTGTTGATCGGCCTGCTGCTGGCTGTGTCGGCGGCCCGGGCCGGCTGGGCGCTGCTCGACCGCCGCGGCCGCTCCGACATCACCGGCCGTCCCCGGGGCACCGAACTGCGCCCCGACGAGGAGGCCGCGCTCAGCCGCCGGCTGCTGGACATGATGGACCCCGCCGTCGTCGTGCTCGGTTCCGACGACGCCGTCCTGCTGGCCAACCCCTCCGCCCGTGCTCTGGGGATCCTCCGCGGCACCCGGCTGCTGGTACCCGGACTGGTCGAGGTGGCCCGCAGCGTGCAGTCCACCGGCAGCCGGCGCGCCGACGTCGCGCTGCCGGGCGACCTGGTCGGCGGCGGGCCGCGGACGGTGGGGGTGCACGGTTTCCGGCTGGGCAGCGGACCGCTGGCCACCCCGGGGCCCGTGGCGCTGGTGCTGACCGACGTCACCGAGGCCCGGCGGGTGGAGGCGGTCCGCCGCGACTTCGTGGCCAACCTCGGGCACGAGCTGAAGACGCCCGTCGGCGCGCTGGCACTGCTGGCCGAGGCGGTCCAGGGCGCGGCGGACGACCCCGAGACCGTGCAGCGGTTCGGCGCCCGCATGCAGCACGAGGCCGACCGGCTGGCCCGGCTGGTCCGTGAGCTGATCGACCTGTCCCGGCTTCAGGGGGCCGAGCCGCTGCCCGAGCTGGTGCCGGTCGCCATCGCCACCGTCGTCGGCGAGGCGGTCGACCGGACCCGTGCGGTGGCCGCCGCCAAGGACGTCGAGCTGGCCGTGGGCACGCAGCCCGGTCTCGTGGTCCGCGGGGTGGAGGCTCAGCTGGCCACCGCGCTGACGAACCTGCTGGCCAACGCGGTCGCCTACAGCCCGGCCGGCACGACGATCGCGATCGGTGCCCGAGCCCGTTCCGGTTTCGCCGAGATCGCGGTGACCGACTCCGGGATCGGCATCCCGCGGTCGGACCGCGGCCGGGTCTTCGAGCGCTTCTACCGGGTCGACCAGTCCAGGGCCAGCGCCACCGGCGGCACCGGCCTGGGACTGGCGATCGTCAAGCATGTGGCCAGCAACCACGGCGGATCGGTCTCGGTGTGGAGCGAGGAGGGGCTGGGGTCGACGTTCACGCTGCGGATACCCCTCGCCGCGGGGGCCACGGCCCCCGCCACCGCTCCCGGTGCCGACCAGCCCCCGGTGCCGCCGCTGGCGGACCTGCGCGCCATCCCCCGAGAGGACGGCCCCGCCGGGGCCGCGATGAGAGGACGGTCATGACCCGAGTGCTCGTGGTGGAGGACGAGGAGTCCTTCTCCGATGCGCTGTCGTACATGCTCCGGCGGGAGGGCTACGACACCGTGGTCGCCGCCGACGGAGTGAGTGCGCTCGCCGAGTTCGACCGGGCCGGTGCCGACATCGTCCTGCTCGACCTGATGCTGCCCGGACTGTCCGGGACGGAGGTGTGCCGCGCGCTGCGGGCCAAGAGCTCCGTGCCGATCATCATGCTGACCGCCAAGGACGCCGAGATCGACAAGGTCGTCGGCCTGGAACTCGGCGCGGACGACTACGTGACCAAGCCGTACTCGGCGCGGGAGCTCGTCGCGCGGATCCGGGCGGTGCTGCGCCGGGGGAGCGAGCCCGAGCCGGTGGGGGACACGGCGCTGTCGGCCGGGCCGGTCCGGCTGGACGTCGACCGGCACGTGGTGGCCGTCGACGGCCGGCCGGTGGCCCTGCCGCTGAAGGAGTTCGACCTGCTCGAACTGCTGCTGCGCAACGCCGGCCGGGTGCTCACCCGGGGGCAGCTCATCGACCGGGTGTGGGGCGCGGACTACGTCGGGGACACCAAGACCCTCGACGTCCACGTCAAGCGGCTGCGGGCCAAGCTCGAGCCCGACCCGGCCAACCCCAAGTACCTGCTCACCGTGCGAGGGCTCGGCTACAAGTTCGAGGCCTGAGCCCCGACCGCCGAGGTGGTCGGGTCCGGCTACTGGCCGCGGCCGGTCTCTTCCTGGAGCTCGTCGATCTTGATCGAGGCGTCCGCCTTGGTCAAGTCGTCGGGCACCTCCTCGCCGGCCTGCCGGGCCAGGGTGCCCAGGTAGCTCTTCTGGGCCCCGGTGGCGGGCTCGTCGCCGGTGACCCAGTCCGACGGGTCCTTCTCGGCGGTGGGATCGCCGGCCTGACCGCTGTCCACGTTGGCTTCGTTCATGTGTTCGAACCTACGCGGGGACGCTGGCGCGTGCAGCTCGACCGGGGACGGCCGCGCGGTCGGTGACGCGGGTGCGGGCGGTCTCCCAGCGGCGGCCGGTGCGGTAGGCGTGGACCGCTCCGCAGGCGGGGCACTGCACGTGCAGTGCGATGTGCGTCGGGTGGTCGGTGACCGATCGGATCCGCCGGTCGGCGACCAGCTCGTCGGTCCGGGTGACGGGGCAGGTGATCAGCAACATGCGAGGAGCGTGCCCGCGGAGGCGCGGGACGACGAGTGGCAGGAGCGACCACAACCGCGTCGTACCTGCCAGGCTGTGGTCGTGCACGCTCCTGGGCGCCCCGTGGTCGTCACCGCCGTCGTCGCCGACCGACTGGTGGGCGCGTTCGGCCTGGGTGTCGCGGCCGAGGTCTTCGGCTACGACCGCCGCGCGATGGGTCTCCCGCTGTTCGACTTCGCGCTCGCCGCGGTCGAGCCCGGCGCCGTCCGCACCGACACCGGCATCGCCCTGGTCGTCGACCACGGCCTGGAGCGCATCGCCGTCTCCGACATCGTCCTCATGACGTCGTGGGAGGACGTGGACCGGCCGTGCCCGGACTCGCTGCTCGACGCGCTGCGGGCGGCCCACGCACGTGGCGCCCAACTGGTCAGCCACTGCTCGGGCGCCTTCGTGCTGGCCAGGGCCGGCCTCCTCGACGGGCAGCGGGCGACCACGCACTGGCGGATGGCCGGCGAGCTGGCGGCGCGCTACCCGCAGGTGCAGGTCGACCCCGCCGTCCTCTACGTCGACTCCGGACAGGTGATCACCGGCGCCGGCACGGCCAGCGGCATCGACGCCATGCTGCACCTCGTCCGCCGCGAGTGGGGCGCGACGGCCGCGAACGCGCTGGCCCGGGAGATGGTGGTACCGCCGCACCGGGACGGCGGCCAGGCGCAGTTCATCGACACGCCCGTCGCCCGCTGCGAGGACGACCTGCTCGGCGCCGTCCTGGACTGGGCGCGTGCGCACCTGGCGGAGGAGATCAGCGTCGAGCTGCTGGCCCGGCGGGCGCTGATGAGCCCGCGCAGCTTCGCCCGCCGGTTCACGGCCACCACCGGGACGACGCCGCACGCCTGGCTCCTCGGGCAGCGCCTGGCCGCCGCCGAGGCGCTGCTGGAGGACAGCGGCGCACCGGTGGAGGAGATCGCCCGGCTGGTCGGCTTCGGCACCGCCGCGGGCCTGCGCGACCAGTTCGCCCGCCGGCGCGGGGTGTCGCCGCGCGCCTACCGGCAGACGTTCCGGGCAGGCGCCGGCCGGACGGGTGCGGAGGTGGTGTCCGTGCCCTCAGCCCGGCCGGCGCCGGTGCAGCTGGACCGGGACCGGCCGGGGGCTGGCCGGGTGCGGAGCGACGAGGCCGGCGTCGAGGCGGGCCTCGACCAGCCGGCGTAGCTCCGCGTAGGCGGCCGCGCCGAGCAGCTCGGTCAGCTCCGCGGCATAGGTCTGCACCAGCGGTTCGGGCGACACGTGCGCGTCCGGGGCGCCGGTGCACCACCAGTGCAACTCGTGCCCGCCCGGGCCCCAGCCGCGGCGGTCGAACTCGCCGATCGTGGACACCAGCACCCGGGTGTCGTCCGGGCGCTGCACCCACTCCTGCTCGCGGCGCACCGGGAGCTGCCAGCACACGTCGGGCTTGGTCTCCAACGGGTGCCGCCCCTGCCGCAGCGCAAGGGCGTGCAGGGCGCAGCCCGGTCCGGCCGGCCAGCCGGACCGGTTGAGGAAGACGCAGGCGCCGTCCACCACCCGGGTGCGCAACGCCGGCTCGGCGGGCCCGGCAGTGGCGGGCGCGTCCGGGTCGGCGTCCGGGTCGGGCCCGGTCAGGGTGTCCGGTTCGGTCCAGTCGTCCCGCCACCGGGGAGCGTGCTGCCAGTCGGCGTCGGTGAGCTCGGCCACGGAGCGGCCGACCCGCGCCAGGTCGTCGTCGTCGGTGAAGAACGCCCCGTGGGTGCAGCAGCCGTCGTCGGCCCGGCCGGCCACCACCCCGGCGCAGCCACGGCCGTAGATGCAGGTCCAGGCGGAGGCGAGCCAGGTGAGATCGGCGCGCACCCGGTGCCCGGCGTCTGCCGGATCGGGGAACTCGACCCACTCGCGGGCGAAGTCCAGCCCCACCTCCGAGGCAGGCGCGGGCGGTCGTCCAGGTGCCACCTCCGCAGCCTAGGTGGCCGACCCGGCAGACTCTCCGGCATGCGGCTCGGTGTGCTGGACGTCGGATCGAACACCGTCCACCTGCTCGTCGTCCACGCCCTCCGGGGCGCGCACCCGACGCCGATGCACGACGACCGGTCGGTGCTGCGGCTCGCCGAGCACGTGGGGGAGGACGGCCGGCTGTCGAAGGTGGGGGAGAAGGCGCTGCTGTCCGCCGTCCAGCGGGCCAGGCAGCAGGCCGAGGAGCAGCGGTGCGAGCAGCTCCTGGCCTTCGTCACCTCGGCGATCCGGGAGGCCGAGAACGGTGCGGCCGTGCTGCGGCGGGTGCGCGAGCAGACCGGGGTCGACCTGCAGGTCCTCACCGGTGAGGACGAGGCGCGGCTGACCTTCCTGGCCGTGCGCCGGTGGTTCGGCTGGAGCGCCGGGCGGCTGCTCGTCCTCGACATCGGTGGCGGCTCGCTGGAACTGGCGACCGGGCTGGACGAGGAGCCCGACGTCGCGCTGTCGGTCCCGCTCGGCGCGGGACGGATGACCCGCCGGTACCTGCCGGAGGCCGAGGGTGGGGGGCGGCCGGACCTCGCCGCGCTGGAGCAGCTCCAGCAGCACGTCGACGAGACGCTGGCGCCGGTCGGGGCGAAGTTGCGTGCGGCCGGCGTGCCCGACTGCGTCGCGGCGACGTCGAAGACGTTCCGCACGCTGGCCCGGCTGGCCGGCGCCGCGCCGTCCGGTGCCGGGCTGCGCGTCCCCCGCGAGCTGACCGTGACCGGGCTCGCCCAGGTGATCGGCTTCGTGTCGCGGATCGAGTCCGCTGCCCTGGCCGAGCTGCAGGGCGTGTCGCCGCAACGGGCCCACCAGGTTCCGGCCGGTGCCGTCGTGGCGCAGGCCGCGATGCGCGCGGTGGACGTACCGTTCGTCCGTATCTGCCCGTGGGCACTGCGGGAGGGGGTCATCCTGCGTCGCCTGGACCAGTTGGAGGGGGCGTGATGTCGGACCCTGGAACCGGCGAGCACAGCGTCCGCTCGCTGGCGGAGATCCTCCGCGAGCACGGGCTGGAGTCCGAGTTCGGCACCCGACCCGGACGCCGGCGCAAGGACGACGAGCCCAAGGCCAACTGGCCGGCCCGCCCGGGGCCGGGCGACGAGCGTCCCTCCAAGCTGCGCCCCGGTGGTGCCGGCACGGGTGCGGGCGCCGCCCCGGCCCGACCGGCTCAGGCACCGGGCACCCCGCCCGGGCCGCCGGGCCGCCCGGAGGCCCGCCCAGCGGCGGTCACCCAGGCCTCGCTGGCCGAGAGCCTGCGCCAGCACGGCCTGGAGACCGAGTTCGGGACGCGCCCCGGCCGACGGCGTGGGGGCGCGAAGGCGGACTGGCCGGCGCCGG
>JAOPWO010000375.1 GCA_025965635.1 Modestobacter sp.
GCGATGATGGCCGGGCGCGGCTGGCGGACGGACCCGGCGTCGACGGCGGCCGGCGTCAGCAAGCAGGCCCGGGTCCCGGCCGGCGCCACGGTGCTCGAGCCGGTCGGCACGGCTCCCGGGCTGGTCGTCCCGGTGGCCGTCGGGCGGTCGGGTCCGCCGGTCGTCGTCCTGCCCGGCCCGCCGTCGGAGCTCCAGGGCATGTGGCCCGCGGCCGTCGGGTCCGCGGTGGTGCGCGGCGTGCTGGCCGGTGCGACGGAGCTCCGGCAGGAGACGCTCCGGCTGTGGGGGACGTCGGAGTCGGAGCTGGCCGCGACGCTCCGCCGAGTGGCCGACGACCTCACCGGGCTGGAGGTGACCACCTGCCTGAGGGATGGCGAGCTGGAGATCGTCACCCGCTTCGGCCCGGCGGCCGCACCGGCCTACGATCGGCTGGCCGACGCGGTGCGGAGCGACTTCGGTGACACGCTCTTCAGCACCGGCCCTACGGTCGACGACCTGGTCGCCGGGGCGTTCGCCGAGCGGGGGTGGACGGTCGCGACGGCGGAGTCCTGCACCGGCGGCCTGCTGTCCGCCCGGTTGACCGCCCGTCCCGGGTCGTCGGCCTGGGTCCTCGGCGGGATCACGGCCTATGCCGACGCCGCCAAGGAGCAGTTGCTCGACGTGCCGGTGGAATCACTGGCCGCCGGCGGTGCGGTGAGCCCCGCGGTGGCGGTGGCGCTGGCCGAGGGCGCGCGGGGACGGTTCGGAGCCGACGTCGGGATCGGGGTCACCGGCATCGCCGGGCCGGGCGGTGGAACGGTGCAGAAGCCGGTCGGCAGCGTGCACCTGGCGGCGGTCGGGCCGGTGGGGACGGGCACCCGCTCGCTGGTCGTACCGGGGTCGCGGGACGCGGTGCGGCAGCGGACCACGACGGTGGCGGTGCAGCTGCTGAGGGCACTGCTGCTGGGCGGTCCGCCGGCCTGAACCGCGCCGGCGGTTCCACGTGGAACCGCCGGAGGCCCATGGCGGTCCGAATCCTCCCGAAATTCCGCGCCGATGCGGTTAGCGATCACCGTTTGTGCGTATCTGGCGGGCATGCGGCAGGGCGGGTTCCGGATGCAGGGGTCACGGACCCACTGGTCCTGGCCGCGCCGCGCGCTCGTGACCCTCGGCCTGGCGGCCGGCGGATGCGTGGCGGTCGGGCTGGGCTCCGGGACGGCGCAGGCGGCCGAGCGCGAGGACCCGGCTGAGCCGACGGTGTCGGTCGAGCGGGTGGTCGACGAGGTGGTCGGCCGCGCCGTGGGCGGCGGCCCGGACCGCGGTGACTCCGCTGCCCCTGACGACCGGGGCGACGACGACCCGCGCCCCGCGGAGGCGGCGGAGGACCGGTCGGCCGGGCAGCAGCCGGACAGGTCCACCGACCGGGGAGGGTCGGCAGAGGAGCCGCGCAGCGCCGAGCGGGTCGTCGGGGTCGAGCAGGCGGTCGAGGTCGCGGGGTCCGACGAGGGCACCGAGCCGGACGCCGCGGTCATCGACTTCGTGTCCGAGGTGTCGGAGCCGGTCCGCCAGAGCCTGCCGGACGAGGTCGTCGCCCCGGGCGTCGAGCGAGTGGCGGACGAGGTGGTCGCGCCGACGGTGGACGAGGTGGTCCGGCCGGTCGTGGTGGGGGGCGTCGCTCCGGTCGTCGAGCTGGTGACCGACGTCGCGGGCCCCGTCGTGGTCCCGGTGGTGGCCGTCCCGGTGGTGGCCGTGCCGGTGCCAGGGGTCGAGCCGGTGCCAGTGGTCGAGCCGGTGGTCGACGCCGCGGCGCCGGTGGTGGACGCGGTCACCCCGGTGGTGGACGCGGTCACCCCGGTGGTTCGGCCGGCCGCCGGCGCGAGGATCCCGTCCGCGCGCCCGGTGGTCCAGTCGGTGGCCCCGACCAGCCCGCTGACCGCTGGTCGGTCAGCGCCGCCGGCTGTCCCGGCGTCGGCTCCGGTCGTCTCGGCGGCGCTCCCTGCGGTCTCCGGCGCCCAGACCGCCGCGCCGATCGCGCCGCCCGGTCCGCCGCCGGGCACGCCCGGTCCCTCCGGCCCGAGCACCACGGGCTCTCTGCCCACCGCGCCGCTGGCCATCCTGCCGGGGCTGCCCGACCTCCCGGCCCTCGTGGGCGTGCTCTCCACGTCACCGGTCGAGACGCTCGTCGACGGCTCGGTCGCCGAGCCGCCCGTTCCCCCCGCCTGACCGCGGCACCTGCGGCCGGAGCACGCCCACGCTGTGCTCGCCGGACGGCGGGCGCGGTCGGGGTCGGTCTCGGGGGTCGATCGCGGCCGCACCGCCCGTCCGGGTGTCACGGGGCACCCGGACGACGAGCCCCCCTCCTCCCGACCCAGCCGGCGCACCCGCCGCAGGTCGGACGAACCCGGCCGGCCCCGTCGCACGTCGGCGAGCCGGTCGCCGGACGGGTCGCGATCACTCTCGGGGGCGGATCGCGGCTCGGCCGCCCGGGTGCCTCCCCGGCAGCCGGGCGGTCCCTCGTCCCGCGGAACGGCCACGGTCCCTCTCGGGGGCGGATCGCGGCCCTGCTGCCCGCCCGGGTGTCACGGGGCACCCGGGCGGGCATCCGTGGGGCGTGACCACCGTGACGCTGCACGCCACCGGCGACGTCGACCCGGACGAGGCATGGGCCCGCTACTCCGTCGTCCGTCGCTGGCCGGCGTGGGCGCCGCAGCTCACCGGCGTCGAGGCCGGTGCCGACCGCATCGCGCAGGGGCTGACCGGCCGGGTCCGGGGGCCGTTGGGCGTCACCCTGCCGTTCGTCGTCGACGAGGTCGACGACGCCGGCCGGCAGTGGACCTGGTCGGTGTTCGCCGGGCCGGTCCGCCTCCAGCTGCGCCACTGGGTGTCCGCGGCGCCCGGCGGCGGCAGCACGACCGGCACGCGGGTGCACGGCGCGGCGCCCCTGGTGCTCGGCTACGCACCCCTCGCCCTGCTCGCCCTGCAGCGTCTCGTCCGGGCCTGAGGAAGGACCTCCCTGCGCCCGCCGCTCGCACGCTCGCGGAGGGACCGTGCAGGAAGGCCGCGACGGCAGCCTGATCCCCGGGTCGTCCGGTTCTCGTACGGTGCGCACATGAGCGTCACGCACGAGGTGACCAACCAGGTGCCGCCGTTGACCGGCCACGACCCCATCGCCGGTGACGCCGTGCTGGCCGCCGCCTGCCGGCGGTACGCGGGTGAGGAGACGCTGACGTCGCTGGCCGAGCTGGGCCGGCTGGCCGGCAGTGAGCGGGCGCAGGAGTGGGGCCGGCTGGCCAACGAGAACGCGCCGCGGCTGCGCACGCACGACCGCTACGGCCACCGCGTGGACGAGGTCGAGTTCCACCCGGCCTGGCACGAGCTGATGGCCGCTGCGGTCGGCTCCGGCCTGGCCGGGGCACCCTGGGTGGACCCGAGCCCGCACGCCCACGTGCGCCGCGCCGTCGGCTACGTCGGCTGGATGCAGACCGAGGCGGGCCACGGCTGCCCGGTCACCATGACGTACGCCGCGGTCCCCGCGCTGCGCCAGGCACCGGAGCTGGCCGCGGCGTACGAGCCCGGGCTGACCAGCCGCCGGTACGAGTTCGGCCTGGCCGACCCCGCGCTCAAGGCAGGCCTCGTCGCCGGCATGGGGATGACCGAGAAGCAGGGCGGCTCCGACGTCCGGGCCAACACCACCCGCGCCGTGCCGCGCGGCGACGGGTGCCACGCGCTGACCGGGCACAAGTGGTTCACCTCGGCGCCGATGAGCGACCTCTTCCTGGTGCTCGCCCAGCTCGACGAGGGGTTGTCCTGCTTCCTCGTCCCCCGGGTGCTGCCCGGCGGCGAGCGGAACGTGTTCCGTCTGCAGCGGCTCAAGGACAATCTCGGCGACCGCTCGAACGCCTCATCGGAGGTGGAGTTCGACGGGACGACAGGGTTCCTGGTCGGCGAGCCCGGTCGAGGCGTCCCGGCCATCCTCGGGATGGTCAGCACCACCCGGCTGGACTGCGTGCTCGGGTCCGCAGCGACCCTGCGCGCCGCGCTCTCCCAGGCGGTGCACCACGCGCGGCACCGGTCGGCGTTCGGTGCCCGGCTCGTCGACCAGCCGCTCATGCGCAACGTGCTCGCCGACCTCGCGGTGGAGAGCGAGGCGGCCACCCTGCTCGGCATCCGGCTGGCTGCCGCGCAGGACGCCGGGGAGACCGACTTCCTGCGGTTGGCCGGTGCGGTGGCGAAGTTCTGGGTCTGCAAGCGCACGCCGGCGGCCGTCGCGGAGGCGCTCGAGGTGCTCGGCGGCAACGGCTACGTCGAGGAGTCGGGGTTGCCCCGGCTCTACCGGCAGGCGCCGGTGAACTCCATCTGGGAGGGCTCGGGCAACGTGATCGCCCTCGACGTGCTGCGGGCGCTGGGCAGCCGGTCGGCCGCGCTGGCCGCGGTTCGGGCCGAACTGGCGGCAGCCGGCGGGGCCGACCCGCGGTTCGACACCGCCGTCCGGCGCCTGCAGGCAGAGTTGGACGAGCCCGACCAGCTGCCGCTGCGCGCGCGCCGGATCGCCGGCCTGCTGGCCACCTGCCTGCAGGCGGGCCTGCTGCTGCAGCACGCCCCGGCCGGTGTCGCCGAGGCGTTCTGCGCCAGCCGGCTGGGCGGCGACTGGGGCGGGGTCCTGGGCACGCTGCCGGCCGGCACCCCGGTCGGGGAGATCGTGGACCGTGCCGCCGTCGGGCCGGCCTGAGATGGCAGGCATGGGGGAGCGGGTGCGCCGCCGCGGACGTCGGGCGACTGCCCCGGCCGGCCCGCCGCGACCGGTCGTCCACCCCGCGCCCACCCCGGCGCCGGACGGTTCCCTCGAAGGGGGAGTCCCCCCGGACGACGCCGCCCGGCACACTGGGCCGGTGACCGACACCCTCGAGCCGGCGACCTTCGTCCCGGACGGCTACGCCGATGCCTCCGGCGACGCGCAGTCCGAATCCGGCCGGCCCGCGCTGGACCTGCTCGTGTGGGACGCCCCCAACATCGACATGACCCTGGCGAACGTGATCGGCGCGCGGCCGACCGCGGCGTCCCGGCCCCGGTTCGACGCGATCGCGGCGTGGTTCGTCGACGGCGCCGGCGACCCCACGGCCGACGGCGCGCCCGAGGTGGAGGCCTGCGTCTTCGCGAACGTCCCGCCGCAGCACGCCACGTCGCTGCAGCGCTGGGTGGAGGCGCTGCGCAGCTTCGGCTACGCCGTCTTCGCCCGGCCGAAGACGCAGCCCGACGATGACATCGACCAGTCGATGCTCGACCACATCAGCGTGCGGACGCACAGCCATGTGCTGCGCCGGCTGGTGGTCTTCTCCGGTGACGGGCGGAACTTCGCCGAGCCGCTGGAGGACCTCGCCCGGCAGGGCACCGAGGTCGTCGTCGTCGCGTTCAGCGAGGTCGCCGGCTACGCGATCAGCAGCGAGCTGATCCACTTCATCGACATCGAGGACGTCCCCGGGGCCTTCGCCGCGCCGCTGGACCGGGTGCGCCTCGACGCGCTGCCGCCGGACGGCGCCTGGCTCCGGCCGACCAAGAGCCTGCGGGACGCCGCCGGCGCCTTCTCCGCCCGCCGCGCTTAGCGGCGGGCGAGCCGCCGAACCCCGGGGGTGTAGGGCAGCGAGTAGTGCGCGAACACCTCGCGCTCCTGCTCGACGGTCAGCTCACCATCGGTGTCGATGGAGGGGGCGTTCTTCGCGAGGTCCTTGGTCACGGTGACCCGCAGGTGGCCGGGGGCCACCGTGGCGCCGGTCAGCGGCACGAAGGTGAGCTTGTGCCGGCCGATGATCCCGGTGGTCACCGCTGCGAAGAACGGCTGGTCGGTGGCGGTGTCGACGTACACCGACTCGAGTGTCCCGATCTTCGATCCCTCCGGGTCGATCACGTTCTGCGTGCGCCAGTCACGGATGTTCTCGGCCGGGAACACGGGCCCTCCCTCGGATCGCGGACAACTCCCTGCCGAGTGCCCGGACTCTGCGGGGCGCAACCCTCCGGACCGACGGCGGGTCCCCGGGCAGCTGGGTGGATGGGCCACCGTGCTGCGCGGCGGGGAATCACGTACCCCCCGGGGGTGTTCTCAGGGGAGACGGGACAACAGCAGAGGAGGCGCTCCGTGAAGGGCGACCGGGTGGAGATCGTGATCGACGCCGGCGGGAGCACGCGCAGCTACGACATCGCCGCGACCCGCGCCGGCCGGCGGGTGGAGACCACCCATGGCCGTGGTGTGGTCGAGGTGGCCGAGGTGACACGCGGCGGCACCCCGGTGCGGACCGCGCGGTTCATGGCCGGTCGGGTGCTGGCCCTGGTGGAGCACCCGGCGCCGCGGCCGGCCGAGGCCGACGATGCGCCGGTCATGCCCCTGCGGGCGACCGCCTGACGGAGGGCTCCTGCCCGCCGGCTCAGTCGCTGGCCGACGAGCTGCGCGGGAGTGGCACCGAAGCGACGTCGAGGCCCGAGGGCAGGCGCGCCCACACGTGCTTGCGACCCGGTTCGCCGGCCCAGCCGTAGTCGAGGGACAACTGCGCGACCATCGGCAGCCCCATCCCCCCGAAGGCCGGGTCCCGGTCGACGGCGGGCCGGGGTGGCGCCTCAGGTGCCTCGTCGCTCAGGACGATCAACCAGCAGGCCGCGTTGGTGACGATGACGGCCTGCACGGCGCCCCCGCCGTGCCGCAGGGCGTTGGAGGACAGCTCCTCGAAGACCAGCAGGAGGCCCTCACGTGCGTCTTCGGTGGACCGGGCGGCCAGGGACGGGTGGGCGAGCCGGGCCCGCAGGTCCATCCGCACCCGGGAGGCGTCGTGCACCGTGGGCAGCGCCCAGCGCCACTCGTCACCCCGCTCGGCGGGGACCGGCGCTGACGGCCAGACCAGTCCACTCACAGCGAATCCCCCTCAGCAGCGGTGTCTCCGCCAGCCCCATCGTGGCGGACGCGGTCGTTCCGTGCAGCGCGTGGGGGTCAGCGAGGTGGCCGCGGCCACGTGGGGGCGGTGCGGACGTCGGGGTCGCGGGGCGGCATCCCGGACACGTCGAGGCGGTCGAGCAGACCGGTCAGCTCCAGTGGGCCGGTGACGACGCGACTGGTGGCGACGATGCGGACGTGCTTGCCGGTGGCCTCCGGGTGCTGGCTGAGCCACACCAGTGCGGTGACGCCGGCCGAGCCGAAGAAGGTGACGCCGGACAGGTCCACGACCAGTGTCCGCTCGGCCTGCCGGAGTGCGCGCAGCAGTGACCGCTGGAGCAGGGGGTTGGTGGCGGCGTCCAGCATGCCCGTCACGCGGGCGACGAGGGAGCCGGGTTCCGGGCTCTCCCCGAGGGCGACCTCGAAGGGCACCTCGTCGGATCGTGCCGACGACAGCACCGTGCTGATGGCTCTCTCCCGTCCTCGCGGGTCCGCCGTGTGCTCGACGGGTCGATCCTCCGGCCACGTCCAGACGGCCGGCAGACATCCTGCCTCGGCGCCCACCCGGCAGGGGCAGCGCCCCGTCAGCGGGGCGGCTGCGCGCCCGATCCGAACGCGACGAGCCGGCTGACCAGGAACTCGACCGCCGCCTCGCTGTCCACCTGCTCGGCCACCGCCACGGCGTCGTCCGCCGTCGAGACGGTGCGCCGGTCGACCAGCGTCTGCCCGCGGCCGGCCCCGGGCCCGGTGTCGACGACCACGTCGCGCGGCACGGTGCCCAGGGTGCCCGGGACGATCGCCTCCGTCAGGGCCAGCGCGTCGTGGACGACGACGCCGTCGGTGCCGTACGCGGTGCGGGCGTGGTCCACGTACTGAGCGAGGGCGGCGGCTGCCGAGGCGCCGACCGGACCGGCCGCGGCGAACCGGGAGATCCCCGCGGCGGTCAGCACGGTGGGGAGGGTGACGTCCAGGCCGACCATCACCGTGGGCAGCCCGGCCCGGAACACGACGGCCGCGGCCTCGGGGTCGGCCCAGATGTTGAACTCCGCCGCGGCGGTGACGTTGCCGCCGCGGGTCGCCGAGCCCCCCATCACCACCAGCCGCCCGATCCGGGCGGCGGCGTCGGGGTGCACCGCCAGGAGCAGCGCGATGTTGGTGAGCGGGCCGATGGCCGCCACCGTCACCGGCTCCTCGCTGGTGGTCAGCAGCTCGGCCAGTGCGGTCACGGCCGGTCGCGGGTCGACGGCCGCGGGGGACAGCGGCAGGACGACCCCACCCAGCCCGGCCGTACCGTGCACGTGCCCGGCCCGCTGCACCTGCGGGACCACGAGGGACGACCGGGCGCCTCCGGCCACCGGAACGTCGCTGCGACCGGCGAGGTGCAGCACCCGCAGCGCGTTCTCGGTGGTCTGGGTGAGCTCCACGTTGCCGTGCACCGTGGTGACCAGTCGCAGGTCCACCTCGGGGCTGGCCAGGGCCAGCAGCACGGCCAGGGCGTCGTCGACGCCCGGGTCGGTGTCGATCACGAGCGGGATGCGCGTCGGAGCCACCCGGTCATCCCACCAGACGCGTCCGACACGCCGGGGTGTCGCGGGGGCGGCCGAGGTCGTCGACTCCCCTTCCCGGGCCTGAGCTGGGCTTTCGCGCCGGACTGTCGACAAGTGACCGCACCGGGGGGCGGTGACCGGCCCTCCTGGAGGGCCCGCACAACGGTTGGGTCACGCGCCCCCGCGGGGGTGTCCCGAACGGGGGGCGGAGCGGGTCGTCGTCCGTAACTTCTTCCTTGCCCGCGGTCCCTTCCCCGGCCGCGGCAACTCTTCCCAGGAGGGAGCAGGACATGGCTCTCGACCATGGAGCTCGCGACACCGCCGTCGGCCTCCTGGGCTACCCGCGGGCCCTCGTGCGGCAGCTGGTCACCCGGCTGGGCACCATCGCCCGGCGGGCCGGCGCCGGGGGCGCGGGCCCGGCCGCCGAGCGGCCGGCGTGGACCAGGCGGACGCCGAAGCGGTACCGGCTGGTCCGGGCCCCGCTACCCGTCGAGGTGCGCCACCGCGCGCCGGACGAGGACGCCCCGGTCCCGGTGCGGGAGGTGCCGGGCACACCGACCGCGCCGCCGCCGAGGTCGGGTCCGTCGCGGAGCGCTCCGCACCCGGCTGTCCTTACGCTGGCTTCGTGTTCACGACGAGGCCGGAGCTCGCCGGCACCTTCGGGATGGTCGCCTCCACGCACTGGCTCGCCAGCGCGGCGGGGATGGCGACCCTCGAAGCCGGGGGGAATGCCTTCGATGCGGCCGTTGCCGCCGGGTTCACGCTGCAGGTGGTCGAACCCCACCTCAACGGCCCCGGCGGAGAGGTCCCGATCCTCTTCGCCCGCGGAGGGTGGGGGCCAGGC
>JAOPWO010000379.1 GCA_025965635.1 Modestobacter sp.
CGGCGCGACCCCGTGCCGGTCGAGGGCCCGCCCCAGCCGGTGGTCACCCCGGCCGGGGGCAGCCCGGCCGCGCTCACCACCGTGCCGGGCCTGGGCGCGGTCACCGCCGCGCTGGGCGGCGCGACCATCGAGATCCCCGGCCAGTTCGCCGCCTTCGACAGCGAGCCCCTGGACGAGGCCGTCGACGTCGTGGGGGCGCCGACCGGGACGCTCGCGGTGTCCGCGCCGGAGGGGACCGCGACGCTGTTCGCCAAGCTCTACGACGTCGGGCCCGACGGCAGCCAGACCCTGCCCGCCGGGCTGGTCGCGCCGCTCCGGCTGACCGGGGTGTCGACCGACCCGGCCGCACCGACCCGGGTCGAGATCACGCTGCCGGGGATCGTGCACCGGTTCGAGGCCGGGCACACCCTGCGGCTGCTGATCTCCTCGACAGACCAGGGCTTCGCGCTGCCGGCCGCGGCCGCGGTGTACACCGTCGGCCTGCCCGCGGACGGCGCCGTCCTGGCCGTCCCGCAGGCCGACGGCACCGTCGCCGGGACGACCGGGAGCGCCCGCTGGTGGGTGCTGCTCGCCGTGCTCGGCGCACTGGGGCTGCTCGGCTGGCTCATCGCGGTGCTCCGGGGCCGCCGGAGCCGCCGTCTCCTGTCGGCGGTCACCCCCGACGGGGAGGACGTGCCGCTCCGGTTCGAGGGGGTCACCAAGGCCTACAAGGACGGGTTCGTCGCCGTCCGCGACCTGTCCTTCGAGGTGCGGCGCGGGCAGGTGCTCGGGCTGCTGGGCCCCAACGGTGCCGGCAAGACCACGTCACTGCGGATGCTGATGGGCCTGATCCGGCCCACCGAGGGGACCATCTCGGTGTTCGGGCACGCCGCCCGGCCCGGGGCGCCGGTGCTCTCCCGGCTCGGTTCGTTCGTCGAGGGCACCGGGCTGCAGCCGCACCTGTCCGGCCGGGACAACCTCACGCTGTACTGGGCCGCCACCGGCCGGCCGCCGGAGGACGCGCACATGGAGGAGGCGATCGAGGTCGCCGGCCTCGGCGCCGCGCTCGACCGTCCGGTGCGCCGCTACAGCCAGGGCATGCGGCAGCGGGTGGCCATCGCCCAGGCGATGCTCGGCCTGCCCGACCTGCTGGTGCTCGACGAGCCGACCAACGGGTTGGACCCGCCGCAGATCCACGCGATGCGGGAGGTGCTGCGCTCCTACGCCGCCACCGGGCGCACCGTGATCGTCTCCAGCCACCTGCTGGCCGAGATCGAGCAGACCTGCAGCCACGTGGTGGTCATGGCCAAGGGTCAGAAGATCGCCCAGGGCACGGTCGAGGAGATCGTCGGGACCGGCGGGGCCGTGCTCATCGGCCTGGCCGACGACGCCGATACCGAGCGCGCGGTCGCCGTGCTGAGCGCCCTGCCCGGCGTCGGTCCGGTCGAGCGGGCCGGCGAGGGGCTGGTCGTCGACCTCGGCAGCACCGGCCGGGCGGCCGCGCTGACCGCGCTGGTCCAGGCCGGCGTCGGCGTGGACCAGCTCACCCCGCGGCGCAAGCTGGAGGACGCGTTCCTGTCGCTGGTGGGGGAGTCATGAGCCTGACCGGACCGCACGTGCAGCCGACCGGGGCGGTCGCCGGCTACCGACCGGAGCGGACGCTGCGGCTGGGCGTGGAGCTGCGCCGGCAGTTCAAGCGCCGCCGGACCCTCGGCGTGCTGGCGCTCATGGCCGCGCTGCCGCTGGTCCTCATCGGCGCGCTGCAGCTGGGCGGCACCGCGGAGGCGGAGGAGAACAGCCGGGTCAACCTGGTGGACGTCGCCTCGGCGAGCGGGCTGAACCTGACCCTCTTCGTGCTCTTCGCCACCAGCGGCTTCTTCCTGGTGGTGGTCTTCGCGCTGTTCTTCGGTGACACCGTCGCCAGCGAGGCCCAGTGGGGGTCGCTGCGCTACGCGCTGGCGACGCCCGTCCCGCGGGCACGCCTGCTGCGGCAGAAGTGGCTGGCCGCGCTGGTCCTGTCGGTCGGCTCGATGGTGCTGCTGGTCGCGGTAGCGCTGGTCGCCGGGGGGATCGCCTTCGGCTTCGGCGACGTGCGGACACCGGTGGGTGTCGCCCTGGACCAGGGGAGTGGACTGCTGCGGCTGGCCGGGATGGTGGGCTACCTCGCCGTCCACCTGCTCGTCGTCGGCACGCTGGCCTTCTGGCTGTCCACGATCACCGACGCCCCGCTCGCCGCGGTCGGCGGCGCGGTGTTCAGCACGGTCGTGTTCGCCGTGCTCGAGCAGGTGGAGCAGTTGGGCGGGATCCGCGACTGGTTCCCCACGGCGTTCAACTACGCGTGGACCGACCTGCTGCAGACCCCCGTCGACTCGGGCGACCTGTTCCGCGGCGTCGTCCAGGGGCTGGTGTACTCCGCGGTCTTCACCGCGCTGGCCTTCCGGCACTTCGCTCGGCGCGACGTCACCTCCTGACGGCGACCGCCGGGCCCCCTCCCCGTCGTGCTGCCGGCGCACCATCCCGGTGATCCCGGCGCGTACGGCGACGTGCCGTCGGGGGGAGTCGGATGGTCCCGGAGCACCTGCAGACGCGCACCGATGTCGGTGGCCCCGGCGCGGTGGTCGGCGTGCTCGATGCTCCGCCACGCGGCCGGTGGTCAGCGCCCGGCCGGCACTCGCGACCACGGGGTCGGGATCGGCGGACCAGGTTCCCCGCAGCTCCTCGGCGTGCGGGTCCTTCCTCACCACGCAGGTCAGGGGTCAGTCGTGCACCCGGGGGTGCGCGAGGCGCGCAGCCGGCCGAGGTCCACCCCGTGGCCGGCACCGTGCCGTCGTCACCTCGCGTGCCCGTGGGTCCTCGTCCGTCGCAGGGCGGATCGCAGCCTGCGGGGGCGGCAGGGCCGAGGAGCCACCGGAGGCGATGACCGCTACAGGCTGGTGAGCACGGCCTGGGCCCAGCCCTCGCCCATCGGGGCGTCGGTCACCGACGCGTTCGGGACGGCGGCGAGCAGGTCGGTCATCCCCGGGACGGCGGCGCCGTTGGCGGTCACCCACAGCCGGCCGACCGACGGGGCCATCTCCAGGTCGCTGGCGCTGTCGCCGATGGCCACGGCGTCGGCCACGGTCAGGCCGCGGCGGGCGAGGTCCCAGGTGATGGCCGCTCCCTTGCCGATCCCCCGCGGCATCAGGTGGTAGACCCGCGGCGGCAGCGCCTCGGGCACCAGCGTCATGCGCGAGGTGGCCGGCACCTGCCCGTTGTCCTTGAGGGTCAGCCAGTCCCACCCGCGCCCGGCCAGCCAGGCGTCCACGGCGGCGACGTCCACCAGGCCGCGGAGCAGGGCGTCGCCGCTGTGGGTGGCGTGCCAGGGTTCGTGCCACTCCAGCCGGCCGGAGCACGCGGCCAGCAGCTCCTCGACGACGCCGAGGGACGACATCACCTCCATCGGGGTCCGGCCGGTGTGCTCGGCCGGCAGCTCGCCGGTGAGCAGGTGGGTCTCCCGGCCGCCTGCCCAGCTGACCAGCGACCCCAGCTCGGCGATCGACCCGTCGGTGGCGAAGATCCGGGCCGCCTCCACCAGTTGGTCGTGGGTCCGGCCGCTGACCAGCACCAGCGGGACGCCGGCCTGGTGCAGCTCCAGCAGGGCGATGGCCGGCGAGGCGGTGAGGTCGCGGCCAGCGGTGTGCCAGAACGAGCCGCGCGGGCCGACCATCGTGCCGTCGAGGTCGGTGTACACGATGCGGGTGGCCACACCCCCATCCTGCCGGTCCGCTCCCGACCGTCCCGCCCGTCGCGAGCGCGCACCCCGGTCGCGGGTAGAGTCCAGCCGTTCCACTCATCCAGAGGGGCAGAGGGACACGGCCCGATGAAGCCCCGGCAACCGCCGTCCGCATCCCCGCGGACGGAAGGTGCCACATCCGTCCCGCGCGGCTCGACGGCCCGGCGCGGGGAAGATGAGGAGGTAGTCGTCGCATGAGCTCGTCCACCACCACCCTGACCGCCCCTGGCTCCGCCCAGGCGGACGCGACCGCGGGGGGTCAGCTCGTCCCGAGCCCGGCCCGCGGCCTCGTCTGTCGCAACTGCGGCGCCACCTTCGGCCTGATCGCCGAGCACGCGTGCGCCGAGTGCTTCGGCCCGCTCGAGGTCGACTACGACCCGGAGCTGATGCGCGCGGTCACCCGCGAGCAGATCGAGGCCGGCCCGCAGAACATCTGGCGCTACGCCGCACTGCTGCCCGTCGGGCAGGACCCGGCCGAGCGCGTCACCCTCGACCCCGGCATGACGCCGCTGGTCCGGGCCGACCGGCTGGCCGCCGAGCTCGGCATCACCGGCGGTCTCTGGGTCAAGGACGACTCGGCGAACCCGACGCACTCCTTCAAGGACCGCGTGGTCAGCCTGGCCGCCACCGCGGCGAAGACCTTCGGCTACACGAAGATCGCCTGCGCCTCCACCGGCAACCTGGCCAACTCCGTCGCCGCCCACGCCGCCCGGATGGGCCTGCCCTCGTTCGTCTTCGTCCCCAGCGACCTCGAGCCGGGCAAGATCGTCCAGTCCGCGGTGTACGGGCAGGCGCTGATCGCCGTCGACGGCTCCTACGACGACGTCAACCGGCTGACCAGCGAACTCGCCGAGACCGACGAGTTCGAGGACACCGCCTTCGTCAACCAGAACGTCCGGCCGTACTACGCCGAGGGTTCCAAGACGATGGGCTACGAGATCGCCGAGCAGCTGGGCTGGCGGATCCCGGCCCAGGTCGTCATCCCGATGGCATCGGGCTCGTTGCTGACCAAGGTGGACAAGGCCTGGCGGGAGCTCGTGGCCGCCGGGATCGTCGCCGACACCGAGTGGACCGTGTTCGGCGCCCAGTCCGCAGGCTGCGACCCCATCGCCACCGCCTTCGACAACGGCTGGGACGTCGTCAAGCCGGTCAAGCCGACCGGCATCGCCAAGTCGCTGAACATCGGCAACCCCGCCGACGGGCCCTACGCGCTGGACGCCATCCGCCGCACCGGCGGTGCGGTCGGCCGGGTCGGCGACGCCGAGATCGTGGCCGGCATCCGCGACCTGGCCCGCACCACCGGCGTCTTCGCCGAGACCGCGGGCGGGGTCACCACGGCGGTGCTCCGCCAGCTGGTCGAGCGCGGGCTGCTCGACCCGGCCAAGGAGACCGTCGTCCTCAACACCGGTGAGGGCCTCAAGACCATGGACGTCCTCGACGGGGTGGTGGGCCCGAGCCACCGCGTGCAGCCCTCGCTGAAGTCGCTGCGCGAGGCCGGCCTCATCTCCTGAAGGCCGTCCTTGCCCCCACCGCTCGCAAGCTCGCGGCGGGACCGGCGAGGAGGCCTGGAAGGGGTCCTTGCCGGGGTTCCCACCATTCGAGTGGGAACGGCGCGTCGGGACGGTGATCTGGCTCACGACCTGCTGTACCGTTCCGCGCGGTTCGGGTCCCACGTTCGTGTTCGACGGGCGGAAGAGCTGACACCCGGCTCCCCGCCCCGGAGAGCCGTCCGCACAGATCGTGGGAGCGCACGTGGCACAGGGCACCGTGAAGTGGTTCAACGCCGAGAAGGGCTTCGGCTTCATCGCCGTCGACGGTGGCCAGGACGTCTTCGTCCACTACTCGGCCATCCAGATGGACGGTTACAAGAGCCTCGAGGAGGGCCAGCGGGTCTCCTTCGAGGTCGTCCAGGGCGAGAAGGGGCCGCAGGCCGACGCCGTCCAGGCAGCCTGAGCGGCGTACCGACGCGGAGGCCCGGCCCCTCGGGGGGCCGGGCCTCCTGCATTCCCGGGGCCTTCGCCCCCCTGTTCTTGCACTCGCCGGGGCCGAGTGCCAGACTCGTGGCTGGCACTCGGAACGATCGAGTGCCAACCAGGTCAGAACGGTGAGACACCGGCCGTGAGCCGCAGGAGCGCTCACCTCCGCCGGTGTCGTCCGTCGCGGGCGCCGAGCTGACCAGCCAGCGATCCACGCATGGAGGACATCACCACATGGCCAAGATGATCGCGTTCGACGAAGAGGCTCGCCGCGGTCTCGAGCGGGGGATGAACATCCTCGCCGACGCCGTCAAGGTGACCCTGGGCCCGAAGGGCCGCAATGTCGTGCTCGAGAAGAAGTGGGGCGCCCCCACCATCACCAACGATGGTGTGAGCATCGCCAAGGAGATCGAGCTCGAGGACCCGTACGAGAAGATCGGGGCCGAGCTGGTCAAGGAGGTCGCCAAGAAGACCGACG
>JAOPWO010000385.1 GCA_025965635.1 Modestobacter sp.
GTCGACACCTCGAGGAGGGGCTCGTCGACCTCGACCTGGTCACCCTCCTGCTTCAACCAGCGGGTGACCGTGCCCTCGGTGACGCTCTCGCCCAGGGCGGGCATGGTGACGGACGTCGGCATCGAAGGCAGGTCTCCTCGGGTCGTGGTGGTGCTGGGTTCTGGCGGTGCGGTGCGAGGGTCGTGCTGTGCGGCGGACGGGCCGGGGCCCGGGGTCAGCTGTGAGCGTGCAGCGGCTTGCCCGCGAGCGCCAGGTGCGCCTCGCCGAGGGCCTCGCTCTGCGTCGGGTGCGGGTGGATCAGCTGGGCGACCTCGTCGGGCAGGGCCTCCCAGTTGTAGATCAGCTGCGCCTCGGCGATGAGCTCACCGACCCGGCTGCCGACCATGTGCACCCCGACCACCGGGCCGTCGGTGGCGCGGATCAGCTTGACCGCCCCGGCGGTCTTGAGGATCTGGCTGCGGCCGTTGCCACCGAGGTCGTAGGTCAGCACCTCGACGCCGTCCCCGTACTTCTCCTTCGCCTGCGCCTCGGTGAGCCCCACCGAGGCGACCTCGGGTTCGGAGTAGGTGATCCGCGGGACGCCGGCGTAGTCGATCGGCACGACCGGCACGCCGGCCAGCCGCTCGGCGACCAGGATGCCCTCGCCGAACCCGACGTGGGCCAGCTGCAGGGTCGGGATCAGGTCGCCGACGGCGGAGATGGTCGGCACGTTGGTCTGGCAGTACTCGTCGACCAGGACGTAGCCGCGGTCCATGGCGACGCCGGCCTCCTCGTAGCCCAGGCCCTGGCTCGTCGGACCGCGGCCCACGGCCACCAGCACGAGCTCGGCCTCGTACTCCTTGCCGTTCTCCAGGGAGACCTTGACCCCGTCGGCGGTGGTCTGGACACCGGCGACCCGGCTGCCCAGCGAGAAGTCGATCTTGCGGCGGCGGAAGGCCCGCTCGAGCAGCTTGGACGACGACTCGTCCTCCAGCGGCACCAGGTGCGGCAGGCCCTCGACGATGGTGACGTCGACCCCGAAGGACTTCCAGGCGCTGGCGAACTCGCAGCCGATGACGCCGCCGCCGAGGACGATCGCCGAGGTGGGCACCCGGTCGAGCTGCAGCGCGTGGTCGCTGGTGATGACCTTGGTGCCGTCGACCTCGATGCCGGGCAGCGACCGGGCGTAGGAGCCGGTGGCGAGCAGCACGTGCTTGCCCTCGTACCGCTCGCCGTTCACCTCGACGGCGGTGCCCGAGACCAGCTTGCCGGCGCCCTCGACGTACGTGATCTTGCGGCTCTTGATCAGGCCCTGCAGGCCCTTGTAGAGCCGGGAGATGACGCCGTCCTTGTAGGCGTTGACGCCGTCCATGTCGATGCCGGCCAGCGAGGTCTTGACGCCGAACTGCTCGCCCTCGCGGGCGCTGTCGGCGACCTCGCCGCTGTGCAGCAGGGCCTTGGTCGGGATGCAGCCGCGGTGCAGGCAGGTGCCGCCGACCTTGTCCTTCTCGATCAGGACGACGGACAGCCCGAGCTCGGCGGCGCGGAGCGCGGCGGCGTAGCCACCCGAGCCGCCACCGAGGATGACCAGGTCCGCGGGGGACGTCGGTGCGCTCACTTGGCTGCCTCGCTGACGCTCGTCGGCCGCGTTCGCGGCGCTACCGTGCTCCTGCGTTCGCTCGCGAGCTCGCTCACGGGTGCTCCTCAAGTGCCGGGTCGCCCGTCCTGGTTCGGTCGGGCTCGGTGATCGTGCGCGCGCTCATCCTGCCACTCCCGGGAACGGCGCGTCGGGGTGCCACGTTGGGGGGCCTGAACTCCCGGTGATCACGTGGGGACCAGCGACAGGAGCAGGGCATGGGTCTGTTCGACCGGCTGCGCGGACGGCGTCCGGCCAAGCCGTCCGCAGACGGACGTCGGGGCACCCTGGACCGCGCCTCGGGCCGGGCCGACCTCGACCACCTGGAGCAGTTCGTGGCGACCCGTCGGGGTGTGGAGGGCTACGTCGAGCCGCGGACAGCGGTCACCGAGACGACCATCGTGCTGGTCGCGGGCGACGGGGAGTGGACCCGACGGCGCATCGACGGCCCGGAGACCGCCCGCAAGCTGTCCCGAGACCTGGGCGTCCCCGTCTACGACGCCCAGGTGACCGGCTACCCGCAGCGGATGCGGGACTGGTCCGCGCGCCAGCGGTAGGAGACCCCGCTGCCCCCACGGGTCACTGAGCGGCGATGAGGTCCTCGATCGTCGCCAGCAGGGTGCGCACGGGGACGCCGGTGCCGCCCTTCGGGGTGTAGCCCCATGGTCCGCCGGTGTTGTAGGCCGGCCCCGCCACGTCGATGTGCGCCCAGGGCAGCCCGGCAGGCACGAACTCCGCCAGGAAGTGGGCGCCCACCAGCATGCCGCCCATCCGGTCGGCGTTGGCGTTGACGAAGTCGGCGACCGGGGAGTCCAGCCCGCGGCGCAGCTCCGGCGGCAGCGGCATGCCCCACATGGGCTCGCCGCTGCGGCGGCTGGCGGCCACCACGGTGTCGCGCAGGTCGTCGCTGCCCATGACCCCGGACGTGCGGGCGCCCAGCGCCACCAGCTGGGCCCCGGTCAGCGTGGACGTCTCCAGCAGGTGGGTGGGGGAGTCCTCCACCGCGCGGGCGATCGCGTCGGCGAGCACGACCCGTCCCTCGGCATCGGTGTTGGTGATCTCCGCCTTCTTCCCGTTGCGGAAGGTGACCACGTCGGCCGGGCGGTAGGCCGTGCCGCTGGGCAGGTTCTCGGCCATCGGGACCGTGGCGGTCACGTCGACCGGCAGGCCGAGCTCGGCGACCAGGCAGACCGTGGCGATCACGGCCGCGGCTCCGGCCATGTCGCTCTTCATGTCCTCCATCTTCGCCGCCGGCTTGATCGAGATGCCGCCGCTGTCGAAGGTGATCCCCTTGCCGACCAGCGCGAT
>JAOPWO010000386.1 GCA_025965635.1 Modestobacter sp.
CGTCGGTCTGCAGCTCCAGCAGCGGCTGACCGGCCGTCACCTGCTCCCCCACCCCGGCGTGCCACACCACGCCGGCCGCGGCCGACACCGGGTCCTCCTTGCGGGCCCGCCCCGCACCCAGCCGCCAGGCGGCGACCCCGAGCGCGTAGGCATCCAGCCGGGTGAGCGTGCCGGTGGCCGGGGCGGGGACGACCTGCCGCTCGGTGGGCTGCGGCAACGGGGCGTCCGGGTCGCCGCCCTGGGCGGCGATCATCCGCCGCCAGACGTCCATCGCCCGGCCGTCGGCGAGCGCGTCGGCCGGTTCGACGTCGTCCCGTCCGACCGCGGCGAGCATCTCGCGGGCCAGGGCCAGGGTCAGCTCGACGACGTCGGCCGGTCCCCCGCCGGCCAGCACCTCGACCGACTCGGCCACCTCGACGGCGTTGCCCGCGGCCCGGCCCAGCGGCCGGTCCATCGCCGTGACCAGGGCGACCGTCCGCACCCCGGCCGCCTCGCCCAGCCCGACCATGGTGCGGGCCAGCTCACGGGCCAGGTCGGGTTCCTTCATGAAGGCGCCGGACCCGGTCTTGACGTCGAGCACCAGCGCGTCGGCGCCCTCGGCGATCTTCTTGCTCATGATCGAGCTGGCGATCAGCGGGACCGACTCGACGGTGCCGGTGACGTCGCGCAGCGCGTAGAGCGCCTTGTCCGCCGGCGCCAGGTCGGACCCGGCCGCGCAGATCACCGCGCCCACCTCGCGCAACTGCCGCAGGTACGCCTCGTCGTGCACGTCGGCCCGCCAGCCGGGGATGGCCTCGAGCTTGTCCAGGGTGCCACCGGTGTGCCCCAGCCCGCGGCCGGACAGCTGGGGCACGGCCACCCCGCAGGCGGCCACCAGCGGCGCGAGCGGCAGCGTGATCTTGTCGCCGACGCCGCCGGTGGAGTGCTTGTCGGCGGTCGGCCGGCCGAGTGAGGACAGGTCCTTCCGGACGCCGGAGTCGATCATCGCCTGGGTCCAGACGGCGAGCTCCTCGGCGGACATCCCCCGGAAGAAGACGGCCATGAGCAGCGCGCTCATCTGCTCATCGGGGACCACGCCACCGGTGTAGGCGCCGATCACCCAGCGGATCTGGTCGGCGGTCAGCCCGGTGCCGTCCCGCTTGGCCCGGATCACGTCGATGGCGTCGAACGGCTGGCTCATGCGGTCACCCCGTCGCTCCCGCGGAGCGCTCCGCTCCTCGCCCGCTCCTCGCGGCCAGGCTCACGACCCCGTCGGCTCCGGCCCTCCGCGGCGGCGAGCAGGTCCTCGGGCCCGAACGCGTCGGGCAGCACCTCGCTCATCGGCACGATCCCCAGCGACACCGTCTCGATGAGCATCCCCGCACCCCCGTGCTCCCAGAGCAGCTGCCGGCAGCGCCCGCAGGGCATCAGCGGCCGGCCGTCGCTCCCCACGCAGGCCACCGCGACGAGCCGCCCGCCGCCGCTGCGGGCCAGGTCGCTGACCATCCCGCACTCGGCGCACAGCCCCAGCCCGTAGGAGGCGTTCTCCACGTTGCAGCCGGTGACCACCCGGCCGTCGTCCACCAGGCCGGCCACGCCCACCGGGAACCCCGAGTAGGGCGCGTAGGCGTGGGTCATGGCCTCGCGGGCGGCCGCGCGCAGCGCGTCCCAGTCGACGGTCACGGCACTCATGGGTTCACTCCTCGTCGGTAGACCAGCCCGTCGGCCTTCGGCATGCGCAATCGCTGGGAGGCCAGCGACAGCACCAGCAGCGTGATCAGGTGCGGGGTGAAGGAGACGATGCCCTCGGGCAGCTCGTCGATGGTGAGGAAGCAGACCAGCGCACCGGCGGCGAACGCCGCGGCGAGCACCGCCTGCACCGGCTTGCGCCGGGTGGCCTGCCAGACCGCCACCCCGGCCAGCAGCACCGCGACCAGCAGCAGCAGCGCGACCACCGCCGTCCGGCTGCGCAGTTGCAGCGCGTCGGCGAAACCGAACAACCCGGCCCCGGCGGCCAGGCCCCCCGGCCGCCAGTTGCCGAAGATCAGCGCGGCCAGCCCGATGAAGCCGCGCCCGCCGGTCTGGCCCTCGCGGTAGATGTTGGCGACGAAGACGAGGAAGACGCCGCCCAGCCCGGCGAGCGCACCGGAGATCAGCACCGCGATGTACTTCAGCCGGTACACGGGCACCCCGAGGGAGTCCGCCGCCGCCGGGTTCTCCCCGCAGGCGCGCAGCCGCAGCCCGAACGCCGTGCGCCAGAGCAGCAGGTAGCTCGCCGGCACCAGCAGCACGGCCAGCACGGTGAGCACGCCGACGCCGCTGGTGAACCCGCGCAGCAGCCCGGCCAGGTCGGAGAGCACGAACCAGTGCCGGGACTCCAGGTCCCCGAGCAGGTCCGGCCCGGACGACAGCACCGGCAGTGAGAAGCTCGGCGGCCGGCTCGCCAGCGCCGGTGACTGGGTCACGCCACCACCGGCCGGGTTGTCGGTGTAGAGCAGCTCGGAGAGGAAGCGGACGACGCCCTCGGCGAGGATGTTGATGGCCACCCCGGAGACCACGTGGTCGACGCCGAAGGTGACCGTGGCGATGGCGTGCACCAGCCCGCCGGCCGCGCCGAACACCGCGCCGCCGATGAGCGCTCCGGCCCAGCCCCACTGGTAGCCGGCCCAGCCGGCCCCCCAGGTGCCCATCACCATCATGCCCTCGAGGCCGATGTTGACCACGCCGGCGCGTTCGGAGAACAGCCCGCCCAGGGCGACCAGGCCCAACGGCACGGCGAGCAGCAGCGCGGCGCTGAACGTCGAGGACGACGTGAGCGCCTGCTCCCCGGAGACCACCCGGACGGCGGAGACGAGCACCAGCAGGCCGACGAGCAGGTAGACCAGCCGCCGGGACCGGTTGCCGCCCAGCAGCCGCCCGGTGAGCGCACCCCGGCCGGAGCGGGTGGCCGTGACAGCGGCGCTCACGCCCGGGCCCCCTCTCGCTCGTCGGTCGTGCGGCCGCCGTCCCCGGTGGTCGGGGATGCCCCGGCCCGGGCGCTGCCCCGCTCCGCCTGCCGGCGGGTGATCTGCCGGGCGACCTGGTTGGCGACGACGACGGCCAGCACGATCGTGCCCTGGATGATCGTGACCACCGAGGCGGGGATGCCCTCGAACTGCAGCGGGATCGCCGCGCGGTCCAGGAACCCGAACAGCAGGGCGGCCAGCGCGATGCCGACCGGGGTGTTGCGGCCCAGCAGCGCGACCGCGATGCCGAGGAAGCCCAGGCCGGCGGTGAACTCCGTGCCGTAGTGGTGCGAGGTGCCCAGCAGGTCGGGCAGGCCGATCAGGCCCGCGATGGCACCGGAGATCAGCATCGTCTTGATCACCATGCCGCGGGCGTCGACGCCGCTGGCGGTGGCCGCCGAGGGCGACAAACCGGTCGCCCTCAGGTCGAACCCGAAGCGGGTGCGCGTGAGCAGCACCGCGACCACCACACCGGCGACGACCGCGACCAGCAGGAAGCCGTGCAGGTCCGACCGCGGCTCGGCCAGCCCCAGCCCGGTGACGACCCCGTTGAGCCCGGGGAACCAGCCCGACTCCGGGATGTCGGAGGTGGTGATGACCGAGGCACCCTCCGGGCTGCCTCGCAGCGGCCCGGTCAGCAGGAACGACGCCGTCCCGAGCGCGATGAAGTTCAGCATGATCGAGCTGATCACCTCGCTCACGCCCCGGGTCACCTTGAGCACGGCGACGACGGCGGCCCAGAGGGCGCCCACCGCCATGGCGACTCCGATGATCAGCAGCACGTGCAGCGGGCCGGGCAGCGCGACGGCGGCCCCGACCGCAGCCGCGAGGATGGTGGCCAACCGGTACTGCCCCTCCACCCCGATGTTGAACAGCCCCATCCGGAAGGCCACCGAGACGGCGAGGCCGGCCAGGAACAGCGGGACGGCCCGGTTGACGACCACCACCATCGCCTGGGTCTGCTGCGACGGGGTCTCGCCGAAGTCGAGCATGACCCGGACGGCGGTGAGCGGGTTCTCCCCGATGACGGCGATGACCAGCGCGGAGATGGCCAGCGCGACGACGATGGCCAGCAGCGGCGCGAACACCGCCAGGCCGGTCCGGCGGAGGAGCGTCATGCGGCACCCACCGTGTTGCCGCCGGTCATGTGCCCGCCGAGCTCCTCGGGGGTGAGCCGGGCCGGGTCCAGCGTGGCGACGAGCCGGCCACGCAGCATGACGTGCAGCGTGTCCGACAGGCCGATGAGCTCGTCGAGGTCGGCAGAGACGAGCACGATCCCCATCCCCTCTGCGCGGGCGTCCTTGAGCAGCTCCCAGATGACCGACTGCGCGCCGACGTCGACGCCGCGGGTCGGGTGGGCGGCGATGAGCAGCCGTGGCCGGGCGGTCATCTCCCGTCCGACGATGAGCTTCTGCTGGTTCCCGCCGGACAGCGCCATGGCCAGGGTGTCCGGTCCGGGGGCGCGGACGTCGTACTCGCGCATGATCCGCTGCGTGTCCGCGCGGGCGCCCCGCCGGTCGATGAACGACCCCTTCACCGCCGGCGGGCGGGTCTGGTGGCCCAGGATGCGGTTCTCCCACAGCGGCGCCTCGAGCAGCATCCCCTGACGGTGCCGGTCCTCGGGGATGAAGCCCAGCCCGCCCTCGCGGCGGCGCCGGGTGGACCACGCGGTGATGTCGTCGGCGCCGAGCCGGACGGTGCCGGCGGTCAGGGAGCGCAGGCCCATGACGGCGTCGACGAGCTCGGCCTGGCCGTTGCCCTCGACGCCGGCGATGCCCACCACCTCGCCCTCGCGCACGGTGAGGGACACGTCGTCGACGACGGTCCGGGCGTCCGGGGCGGCGACGGTCACGCCCTGCAGCTCCAGCACCGGCGTGTCCCGGACCGTGGACGCGCGGGTCTGCGGGGTGGGCAGCTCCGCGCCGACCATCATCTCGGCGAGCTGCCTGGCCGTCGTCGTCCGCGGGTCGGCGGTGCCCACGGTGGTGCCGCGGCGGATGACGGTGATCGCGTCGGCGACCTTCCGCACCTCGTCCAGCTTGTGCGAGATGAAGATGACGGTGAGGCCCTCGCGCTTGAGCTCGGCGAGGTTGCCGAACAGCTCGTCGACCTCCTGGGGCACCAGCACGGCGGTGGGCTCGTCGAGGATCAGCGTGGTCGCCCCGCGGTAGAGCACCTTGGCGATCTCGACGCGCTGCCGGTCGCCGACGCCCAGGTCCTCGACGAGCTGGTCGGGGTCCAACCCGAGGGCGTAGCGGTCGGAGATGTCCCGGATGCGCGTCCGGGCCGTGGCCCGGTCCAGGCGGATGCCCTTGGTGGGCTCGCTGCCCAGGACGACGTTCTCCAGCACGGTGAAGTTGTCGGCCAGCATGAAGTGCTGGTGCACCATGCCGATGCCCGCGGCGATCGCGTCGGCCGGGCTGCGGAAGGAGGCCGGCGCGCCGTCGAGCAGGATCTCGCCCTCGTCGGGGCGGTGCATGCCGTAGAGGGTCTTCATCAGCGTCGACTTGCCGGCGCCGTTCTCCCCGACGATGGCGTGCACCTCACCGCGGCGGACCCGCAGCTCGATGCCGGAGTTGGCGACCACGCCCGGGAAGCGCTTGGTGATGCCGCGCAGCTCCACCGCCAGCGGTGCCGGCTCGTTCAACGGGGTCTCCCTCCGGGGGCCGGGGCGGTGGTGTCGCACGGTGTCCGACGGGCCGCCGGACCGGAGGTCGTCCGGTCCGGGGGCCGTTCCCCGGCGACTCCTGGCGACGTCGAGACGGTACACACGGAAAACGGCAGGCCCGGGCGGTGTGTACCGCTCGGGCCCGCCGCCGTCCACGAGTGCTCAGGACCGGGGGGTCACGGGGTCGTGGGGACCGTGACCTTCCCGTCGATGATCTGCTGGCGGTAGTCGTCGATCGTGGTCTTGATGTCGGCGATGTACCCGCCGGACTCCGACAGGCCCACGCCGTCGGACTCCAGGTCGTAGGTCACGTCCGTGCCGCCCTCGACCGATCCCTCGGAGAAGGAGGTGATGAACTCCTCCACCGCGTTGTCGACGCGCTTGAGCATCGAGGTCATGATCACGGCCTGCTGGTCGGCCGGAGCGGTCTGGTACTGGTCGGAGTCGACGCCGATCGCCCGCTTGCCGGCCTCGACGGCGGCCTGGAAGACGCCCTCACCGGAGCCCCCAGCGGCGTGGAAGACGATGTCCGCGCCGTTCTGGTAGAAGCCCTGGGCCACGCTGTAGCCGCGGTCCGGGGCGCCGAAGCCGCTGAAGTCACCGGCCGGCGACAGGTAGGACACGTCGACGGTGATCCCCGGCTTGACGGCCTTGGCACCGGCGACGTAGCCCGCCTGGAACTTCTCGATGAGCGGGCTCTGCACGCCACCGACGAAGCCGATGCGGTCGGTCTCGGTCTTGGACGCCGCGGCCACCCCGGCGAGGAAGGAGCCCTGCTCCTCGGCGAAGAGCAGGCCGGTCACGTTGTCGCCCTTGGCCCCGTCGGCGTTGGAGCCGTCGACCTGGGCGAACGTGGTGTCCGGGAAGTCCGGCGCGACGTCGGCGATGATCTCGTCGTAGTTGAAGCCGACGGCGATGATCGGGTCGTACCCCTGCTCGGCCAGCTGGGTGAGCAGCTCGCCGCGGTTGGAGGCGTCGTCGTTGGGCGAGAGCGTCTGGACGTTGTCCGCCATGGTGCCGCCCAGCGTCTCCACGGCGGCCTCGACGCCGGCGTAGGCCGAGTCGTTGAACGACTTGTCGCCGCGGCCGCCGGTGTCGAAGGCCAGTCCGATCTTCAGCTCGTCGCTGCTGCTGCCGCCACCGCCGCTGCCGCTGCCGCCGGCCTGGGGCTCGTCGCTGGCACAGGCCGCGAGGGCCAGGCTGCCGGCCAGCAGCAGGGTCGCTGCCTTCATCCCACGCACTCGGCGCACGACGGTCTCCTCTCTGAGAGGGCGTCGGCCGACCGGGGTCGCCCGCGCCCCAGTGGGTGTTCCGGGTCGCTCACTGGTCCGCGCACCGTCCGGCGGCCCGCGGCGAGGCGGTCCGGCCGGGGGGCGACGACTCCGGCACGCTAACCGCGCGTTCCCCGCTGTGACCGCTCCGTCCGGGTACCGATGCCGGATCGTTGCCTCGCGGCACCACCGTCCTCACGCGGGCCGGCCGGGCCCGGACGACCGGTTCCCGCGGGCTCCGACCCTGCTCCGGGAGCAACGACGCGCCACTGCCGCGTGCCACCGGCTAGCGTCCGGGGCATGCGCTGGCTGCCCTTCCGGGCCCGACTGGCGGCTGGGGCCCTGGCCGCCGGGCTGCTGTTCGCGGGCACGGCCCCGGCCGCACTGGCCGAGGCGCCGCGGCCCACCGTCGACCCGGGGGCGCCCACCCCCACCGCCCCGTGGCCGGGCCCGCCGCCGCAGGGCAGCGCCCCGGACGGCAGCACGGTCGGCGGCGAGGAACTGGACACCCGCGGGCTGGTCACCGTCCCGGGGGCGCCGTCCCTGCCCGAGGGCATCGACGCGCGCGGCTGGCTGGTCGCCGATGCGGGCACGGGCGCCGTGCTGGGCGCCCAGGACCCGCACGGCCGGTACTACCCGGCCAGCACGCTCAAGACGCTCACCCTGCTCACGCTCACGCCGGTGCTCGATCCCGTGCTGGTCGTGGAGGGCACCGCCGAGGACGAGGCCATCGAGGGCAGCCGGGTGGGCCTGGTGCGCGGCGGGCAGTACCCGGTGTCGCTGCTGTTCCAGGCGCTGGTGATGCAGTCGGGCAACGACGCGGCCAATGCCCTCGCCCGGGCGGCCGGCGGGGTGGAGGCGACGCTGACGGCGATGAACGCGACGGCGGAGCGGCTGCAGGCCTTCGACACGGTGGCCGGCACCCCCTCGGGGCTGGACGTCGCCGGCCAGTCGTCCTCCCCGTACGACCTCGCGCTGATCATGCGGGAGCTGGTCGCGGATCCGGTGACCCTGGCGGTGCTGCAGACCCGGACGGCGCAGATGCCACCGGTCGCCGGGCTCACCGAGGGGTACCAGATCCAGAACCAGGACTCCCTGCTCACCGACTACCCGGGCACCCTGGGTGGCAAGAACGGGTTCACCGACGCGGCCCGGCACACGTTCGTCGCGGCCGCCGAGCGGGACGGCCGGCGGTTGGTGGTCAGCCTCATGCAGGCCGAGCGCTCCCCGGTGCCGACCACGGAGCAGGCGAAGCGGCTGCTCGACTGGGGGTTCGCCGTCCCGGCCGGGGTGACCGGGGCCGGCCGGCTGGTGACCCCCGGTGAGGCGGACGCGGCGGCGTTGCCCTCGACCGTCCCGGCCGCCGACGGCACCCTGCCGTCCGGCGACGCGGCCGCGGCCGGCA
>JAOPWO010000441.1 GCA_025965635.1 Modestobacter sp.
GCAGGCCGCGGGGGAGGACCCGGAGGACGTCGACCCCGGGCGCGGGCTGCTGCGGGAGGTCCCCGAGGGGCGCACCTCGGCGGCGTTCACGGGCTACTGGCGGCTGGGCGCGGCCGAGGGCAGTCGAGCGACGTCCGCGACCGGCGCGCGGTGGCCTACGGTCGGTGGCGTGGCGCCGGGACCGCCGGCGCGGAAGGAGCTCCCCGTGCTGCGTGTGCTGCTCACCCTGGTGTTCATGCTGTTCGCGGCCTGGGTGGTCCTGGGCGTGCTCGGCTGGGTGGTGAAAGGCCTGTTCTGGCTCGCCGTCGTCGGCATCGTGGTCCTCGTCGGCTCGGCGCTGCTCGGTCGTACCGGTTCCCGCCGCTGACCCGCCGGTGACCGTGGTGCTGGTCGACGCGGCCAACGTCGTCGGCTCCCGGCCGGACGGCTGGTGGCGCGACCGGGCCGGCGCCACGACCCGGCTGCTGCAGCGACTGACCGGCCTGAGCGGGCAGACACCGACCGGCCCGGACGGCGCCCCGGTGCCGGTGACGGCGGTCGTCGCCGTCGTGGAAGGGCAGGCCCGCGCCGCCCGGGCGCCGGACGGTCTCCGCGTGGTGCGCGCCGACGGCAGTGGCGACGACGCCCTCGCCACGGTGGCCGCCGACCTCGCCGACGGCGACGACGAGCTGCTCGTGGTGACCGCCGACCGGGGCCTCCGCGCCCGGCTGCCGGCAGCCGCCCGGGTCGCCGGTCCCGGGTGGCTGCTCGCCGCGGCGGCTGACCGGCAGCGGGTACCGCGGTGACCGCGGTACCCGCAGGTAGCGTCGGCGCACCCCCCAGCACCTGCGCCGCCGCGACGAACAGGACCCCGATGAGCGACTCCGTCTCCGACCACCTCCGCGCACAGGCGGCGCTCCGCCGGGCCGCGGCGCCGGCGCCCCGGCCGCTCGACCCCCGCCGGACGGCGCTGCTGGTCATCGACCTGCAGGACTTCTTCATGGCGCCCGGGATGCCGATGGAGGTGCCCGCGGCCCGCAACGTCGTGCCCAACGTCAACCGGCTGGCCGGAGCCCTCCGGGAAGCGGGCGGGCTGGTCGTGTGGGTGCGGATGACCGCCGACCTCGCGGGGCCCCGGTGGGCAGCCTTGTTCGAGCTGCGGCCCGGCTGGATGGAGGAGGCGATCACCGGGCTGCTCCGGCCCGGGCAGCCGGGGCACCAGCTGTGGGCCGGCCTCGAGGTGCGGCCCGACGACCTCGTCGTGGACAAGACCCGGTTCAGCGCCTTCATCCAGGGCTCCTCCGACCTGGACACCCAGCTCCGGGAGCGCGGTATCGACACGGTGCTGATCACCGGGACGCTGTCCGACGTGTGCTGCGGGTCCACCGCCAGGGACGCCCTGATGCTCGACTACCGGGTGGCCTTCATCGCCGACGGCAACGCCACCCGGGACGAGCTCACCCACAGCGCGACGCTGTTCAGCCTCGCGGGGGTCTTCGCCGACGTGCCGACCACCGACGAGGTCGTCGCTGCCCTGGAGCGGCCGGCGGACCAGGTCGCCGCGGGCTGACCGGGTCCGGTCCGGTCGGCCGGGCAGACCGAGGGTGACGGCGAGCGCCCCCGGAGCGGGACCCGGTCGTCGTCCGGTGCTGCGCGGGTGGGGGACGTCACGCCGGCAACCCGCGTGACACGGAGCGTGGTGACACTCACGCCTCCCGGACACGCGTCAGACACCCCCTGCTCATCAAGGGCTGGCACCGTGGAGTCCAGCGCCCGAGGTCGTGTGCTCTTCCGACCCCCTGGTGGCCGCCTGTCAGGCCGGCCCCGCGTCCCCTCCGCGAAGGTCCCTCATGCGTCGTCCTGCCCTGTCCCGTTCCGCTGTCCTCTCCCGTCCGGGGCCCCTCCCGGCGCCGGCCCGTTCCTCTGCCCGCTCCCGGGCCTCTGCCGCGGTGGCCGGGCGGGTGCTGAGCACACCGCTGCCGCCGCTGGGCCGGCTGCGTGCCGCGGTCGCCGTCCTGTTCGCCCTCGACGGGTTCGTCTTCGGCAGCTGGGCGGCCCGGGTCCCCGACGTCAGCGTGGCCACCGGCGCCGGGCACACGGCGCTGGGCGTAGCCCTGCTGTGCCTGTCCCTCGGCGCGCTGGCCTGCATGCAGCTCACCGGCGCGCTGTGCGCCCGGCTCGGTCCCGGCCTGGTCAGCGCCGTGTCGGGAGTGGCGCTCAGCCTCGCCGCGGTGCTGCCCGGCCTGACGAGCTCGGTGCCGGCGTTGTGCGCGGCGCTGCTGGTCTTCGGCGCCGGCACCGGCGCGGTCAACGTGGCGGCCAACAGCCTGGGCGTCCAGGTGGAGGCCCGCGCCGGGCGGCCGCTGCTGTCCGGGCTGCACGCCGCCTTCAGCGGCGGCGGCCTGTTCGGCGCCCTGGCAGGCGGGCTCGCGTCCGCCGCGGTCGGTGTCGCGCCGCACCTGATCGTCGTCTCCCTCATCGGGCTGGCCGTGCTGGCCTGGGCCGCGCCCGTCCTGGTCGGCGCCGACCGCGACCCGGCCCGGTCCCACCCGGGGACACGATCGGCCGGCCGGGGCGCCGACCGCCGTCCCACTGCGGCCCTGGTGGTGCTGGGCGCGATCGCCGGTGCCACCGCCTACGGCGAGGGCGCGCTCACCGACTGGGGCGCCCTGCACCTGCGCGAGAACCTGGCCGCCGCCCCGGTGCTGGCCGCCGCCGGCTACGCCGGCTTCTCCCTCGCGATGGCGGCCGCCCGCCTGGCCGGCGGCCAGTTGGTGATCCTGCTGGGGGAGCGTCGGCTGCTGGTCGGCGGCTCGCTGCTCGCCGCCGCCGGCGCGCTGACCGCGGTGACGACGTCCTCGCTGCCGATCGCGCTGGGTGGCTACGCGGTCGTCGGCCTCGGGCTGGCCAACGTCTTCCCGCTGGCCATCGCCCGCGCGGGTGCCCTCGGCGGGCCCTCCGGCGTCGCGTTGGCCACCACCGTCGGCTACACCGGGCTGCTCGGTGGTCCGCCGGTGATCGGCTTCCTCGCCGAGCACGCCGGCCTGCCGGTCGCCCTGGCCACCGTGGCCCTGCTGGCCGTGGTGGCCGCCGTCCTGGTCCTGGGGCTGGACGGCTCCCGGGTGCGGGTGCCCTCCCTGCCGCGGACCGGCCCGGCCTGGGCCGTGCCGGTCGCCTCCGGGCTGCGCCCGGTCGCGGTCCGGGTCCGGGGCGGAGCGGGCGCGTACGTGCGTGACCTCGAGCTGCTCGCGGTGAGCTGACGCCGTCCGCTGCCCTCTGGTGAACGGCGTGCGTTGACCGTTGACCGTTGACCGGCGGGGGCGGGGGGACGACGCTGGCCCCGCCCGATCCGACGGGCCCGAGCCGGAGGACCGCACATGACCGCCGAACCCGCGCCCGTCCGAGCACCGCACGCCCCGGGGCGGGGGGTCGAGGCGGAGGCGGTCGACGCCGGCTACCTGCAGAAGCGCGAACTGCGGTCCGGCACCGCGGGCTGGCTGCTGCTGGCCGGCCTGGGGGTGTCCGCGGTCGTCTCCGGCGACTACGCCGGCTGGAACTTCGGGCTGGCCGAGGGCGGCTTCGGCGGGTTGCTGGTCGCCGTCGTCCTGATGGCGGTCATGTACACCGCCATGGTGTTCGGGCTGGCCGAGCTCGGCTCGGCGCTGCCGACCGCCGGCGGCGGCTACACCTTCGCCCGCCGGGCGCTGGGACCGTGGGGCGGCTACGCCACCGGCATCGCCGTCCTCATCGAGTACGCCATCGCGCCGGCCGCCATCGCCACCTTCATCGGGGCCTACGTCGAGTCGCTCGGCCTGTTCGGCGTCACCGACGGCTGGTGGGTCTACCTCGCGGCCTACGGGCTGTTCATCGGTATCCACCTGCTGGGGGTCGGCGAGGCGCTCAAGGCGATGTTCGTCGTCACCGCCATCGCCCTGGCGGGCCTGGTCGTCTTCCTGGTCGGGGCCATCCCGCAGTTCGACGCCGGCAACCTGCTCGACATCGCCCCCACCGACGCCGCGGGCGCCTCGGACTTCCTGCCCTACGGCCTGATCGGCATCTGGGCCGCGTTCCCGTTCGCGATCTGGTTCTTCCTCGCCGTGGAGAGCGTGCCGCTGGCCGCCGAGGAGGCCCGCGACCCGGCCCGGGCCATGCCGCGTGGGATCGTCGCGGCGATGGGCGTGCTGCTGGTGCTCGCCGTCCTCATGCTGGTGTTCACCCCGGGCGCCGGTGGCTCGGCGGCGATGGCGGAGTCGGGCAACCCGCCGGTCGACGCGCTGTCCGTCGCCGGTGCCTCCGACGGGCTCACCCGGGTCGTCAACTACGCGGGGCTGTTCGGCCTGGTCGCCAGCTTCTTCTCGATCATCTACGCCTACTCCCGGCAGACGTTCGCGCTGTCCCGCGCCGGCTACCTGCCGCGCGCGCTGTCGGTCACCAACGGGCGCAAGGCGCCGGTGCTCGCGCTGCTGGTGCCGGGCGCGATCGGCTTCGTGCTGTCGTTGACCGGGCAGGGCGCGATGCTGCTCAACATGGCCGTGTTCGGCGCAACGGTCTCCTACGTGCTGATGATGGTCAGCCACATCGTGCTGCGGCGCCGCGAGCCGGACCTGCCGCGGCCCTACCGCACCCCGGGTGGGGTCGCCACGACCGGCGTCGCGCTGGTGCTGGCCGCCGCCGCGGTGGTGGCCACCTTCCTGGTCGACGTCACCGCCGCGCTGTGGACGCTCGGGGCCTACGCGCTGTTCCTGGCCTACTTCGCCCTCTACAGCCGGCACCACCTGGTGGCCTCGGCGCCCGAGGAGGAGTTCGCCGCCCTGGCCGCCGCCGACGAGGAGCTCCGGTGATCCGCCGGCAGACGCTGGCCGGGCACACCCACGAGTTCCCGGCGCTGTCGGACCTGCTGGCCAAGGCGACCCCGGCGCGGTCGGGCGACGTGCTCGCCGGCGTCGCCGCGGAGTCCGAGGCGCAGCGGGTGGCCGCCCAGCTCGTGCTCGCCGACGTCCCGCTGGCCACCTTCCTCGACGAGCAGGTGGTCGGCTACGACGAGGACGACGTCACCCGGCTGATCCTGGACACCCACGACCCGACCGCCTTCGCCCCGGTCGCCGCGCTGACGGTGGGGGAGTTCCGCGAGTGGCTGCTGGCCCGGGCCGCCGAGGGTGCCGAGCCGGCGATCAGCGGGCTGGCGCGCGGGCTCACCCCGGAGATGGTGGCCGCGACGTCGAAGCTGATGCGCACCGCCGACCTGGTCGCCGTCGGGCGCCGCACCCGGGTGGTCACCGGCCTGCGCAGCACGCTCGGCCTGCCCGGTCGGCTCGCCTCCCGGCTGCAGCCCAACCACCCGACCGACGACGCGATCGGGGTGACGGCGAGCATCCTGGACGGGCTGCTGCACGGCTGCGGCGACGCGGTGATCGGGATCAACCCGGCCACCGACTCCCCGGCCCGTGCGATCGCCCTGCTCGAGCTGGTCGACGCGGTGATCACCCGGTACGAGATCCCCACCCAGTCCTGCGTGCTGGCCCACGTGACCACCACGCTGCGGGCGCTGGAGGCCGGGGCGCCGGTCGACCTGGTGTTCCAGTCGGTCTCCGGCACCCAGGAGGGCAACCGGGGTTTCGGCGTCACCCTCGACCTGCTCGCCGAGGCCCGGGCCGGGGCGCTGGAGCTGCGCCGGGGCACGGTCGGGCAGAACGTCACCTACTTCGAGACGGGCCAGGGGTCGGCGCTGTCGGCCGACGCCCACCGCGGCGTCGGCGGCCGACCGGTCGACCAGCAGACGCTGGAGTGCCGGGCGTACGGGGTGGCCCGGCACTTCGACCCGCTCCTGGTGAACACCGTGGTGGGGTTCATCGGGCCGGAGTACCTCTACGACGGCAAGCAGGTGGTCCGCGCCGGGCTGGAGGACCACTTCTGCGGCAAGCTGCTCGGCCTGCCGATGGGCGTCGACGTCTGCTACACCAACCACACCGACGTCGACCCCGACGACACCGACGCGCTGTTGCTGCTGCTGGGCGCGGCCGGCTGCGGGTTCGTCATCGCCGTCCCCGGGTCCGACGACGTGATGCTGCACTACCAGTCGCTGTCCTTCCAGGACGTGCTCACCGCCCGGCAGGTGCTCGACCTGCGGCCCGCGCCGGAGTTCGAGGCGTGGCTGGCGCGGATGGACCTGCTCGACGACGCCGGCCGGGTACGCGACCTCGCGCCGGATGCGCCGGCGGTGAAGGCGCTGCTCGCGGCCGCCGGGCGATGACGCCCCCCGAGGGCCATGTCGGCCAGCATGGCCCCTCCGGCGACCCGTGGGCGGTGCTGCGGGGGTCGACCCGGGCGCGGGTGGCGCTGGGCCGGGCCGGCGACGGGCTGCCGACCGGGCGCTGGCTGGAGTTCCGGGCGGCTCACGCTGCC
>JAOPWO010000449.1 GCA_025965635.1 Modestobacter sp.
CCCGACGACGTGGTGCCCGAGCCGCCGGCCGGTGCCGAGGTCGTCCCGCGCCGCCGGGTGCGGGACCGGCTGGCCCGCCGGATCGTGGCCAGCCAGCGGACCAACGACATCCGCCCGGTCCTGGAACCGCTGGCCGCCCTGCACCGGCAGAGCCACCCGAAGGCCGACCTGGTCCTGCTGCACCGCGCCGACGACGTCGCCGAGGCCGCGCACGCCGACCAGAAGCGCAAGAGCGGCGATCCCTACATCACCCACCCGCTCGCCGTGGCCACCGTGCTGGCCGGGCTGGGCATGGACACCACGACGCTGGTCGCCGCCCTGCTGCACGACACCGTCGAGGACACCGGCGCCACGCTGGAGGCGATCACCGCCGACTTCGGCTCGGAGGTGGCCTACCTCGTCGACGGCGTCACCAAGATCGACAAGGTCAAGTACGGGGACGCCGCGCAGGCCGAGACGATCCGCAAGATGATCGTCGCGATGGCCCGCGACCCCCGCGTGCTGGTCATCAAGCTGGCCGACCGGCTGCACAACATGCGCACGCTGCGCTTCCTGCCGCCCGAGAAGCAGGAGAAGAAGGCGCGCGAGACGCTGGAGATCCTCGCCCCGCTGGCCCACCGGCTGGGCATGAACACCATCAAGTGGGAGCTGGAGGACCTGGCGTTCGCCACCCTCTACCCGAAGCGTTACGACGAGATCGTCCGGCTGGTCGCCGAGCGCGCCCCCTCGCGCGACACCTACCTCACCGAGGTGGCCTCCGCGGTCACCGAACAGCTCAAGGCCGCCAACATCGAGGCCGTCGTCACCGGCCGACCCAAGCACTACTACTCCATCTACCAGAAGATGATCGTCCGCGGCCGCGACTTCACCGACATCTGGGACCTCGTCGGCATCCGGGTGCTGGTCGACTCGGTGCGCGACGTCTATGCCGCGCTGGGCATCATGCACGCCCACTGGCAGCCGGTGCCGGGGCGCTTCAAGGACTTCGTGGCGATGCCGAAGTTCAACATGTACCAGTCGCTGCACACCACGGTGATCGGCCCGCAGGGCAAGCCCGTGGAGCTGCAGATCCGCACGCACGACATGCACCGCACCGCCGAGTACGGCATCGCCGCGCACTGGACGTACAAGGAGAAGGCGCGCGCCGGCGGGACGTCGCCGACCGCCAGCCCGGCCGGCGACGACATGCTGTGGCTGCGCCAGCTGCTGGACTGGCAGCGCGAGGCCCAGGAGCCGGGCGAGTTCCTGGAGACGCTGCGCTACGACCTCGGTCCGCAGGAGGTCTTCGTCTTCACGCCCAAGGGCGACGTGATCAGCCTGCCCGGCGACTCCACCCCGGTCGACTTCGCCTACGCCGTGCACACCGAGGTCGGGCACCGGTGCATCGGCGCCCGGGTCAACGGCAACCTCGTCTCGCTGGAGAGCAAGCTGTCCAACGGCGACGTGGTCGAGGTGTTCACCTCCCGCTCACCCACGGCCGGCCCGTCGAAGGACTGGCTGTCCTTCGTCGGCTCCTCCCGGGCGCGCACCAAGATCCGGCAGTGGTTCACCAAGGAGCGCCGCGAGGACGCCGTCGAGGACGGCAAGGACGCGCTGACCAAGGCGATGCGCAAGGCCGGGTTGCCGCTGCAGCGGCTGCTCGGTGGCGAGGCGCTGGCCACCCTGGCCGCCGACCTGCACTTCCCCGACGTCAGCGCGCTCTACGCCGCGGTGGGGGAGCACCAGGTCTCGGCGACGTCGCTGGTGGAGAAGCTGCTCATCGCGCTCGGGGGCTCCGAGGGTGCGACCGAGGACATCGCCGAGACCGCGATCCCCACCAAGCGCAGCGTCGTCCGCAGTGCCGGGGGCGACCCGGGCGTGCTGGTCCGCGGGATGACCGACGTGTGGGCCAAGCTCGCCAAATGCTGTACGCCGGTGCCCGGTGACGACATCCTCGGGTTCGTCACCCGCGGCGGCGGGGTGAGCGTGCACCGCACCGACTGCACCAACGCCGCCGACCTCCAGCGCAAGCCCGAGCGACTGGTCGAGGTGGAGTGGGCCAGCGCGCCGGGCGCGGTGTTCCTGGTGGCCATCCAGGTCGAGGCCCTCGACCGGCACCGGTTGCTCTCCGACGTCACCCGGGCGCTGGCCGACGAGCGGGTGAACATCCTCTCCGCCTCGGTGCAGACCAGCCGTGACCGGGTCGCGGTCAGCCGCTTCACCTTCGAGCTGGCCGACCCGGCCCACCTGGGGTCGGTGCTGCAGACGGTGAAGAACGTCGAGGGCGTCTTCGACGTGGAGCGCGTGACCGCCTGAAGAAGGGCCCGCTGCCCCGCAGGCCCGGCGCGGGCGCCGGCAGCGGGCCGGCGAGCGAGGAGCGGACCGGGGCGCGGGGTCAGGCGGTGGACACCGCTCAGGCGGGCTGCGGCCGGTCGAGCAGGAAGAGCGGGTTCTCGCAGGTCGCGCCGGGTTCCGGCGTCGTCTCGGGGCTGAATGCCAGCATCTCGGCGAACTGGGCCACCCGCGGGTCGGCGGCGTCGTCGACCTGGACCTGGTGGTCCCACGCCTGCAGTGACACGAGCACGCCCTGGTCCGGATAGGGCGACAGCATCAGGCCCAGCCGGCCGGCGACCAGGACGGCGAGGATCTCGACGTCCGCCTCGTCGGCCAGCGCCGGGTCGTAGGTGATCCAGACGGCGCCGTGCTCCAGCGAGTGCACGGCGTTCTCCTGGCGGATCGGCGTGGAGTAGACGGTGCCGGTGCAGTCGGCCCACGACGGGTCGTGCCGACCGCCGACCGGCGGGGTCTGCGGGTAGTCGACGGTGTCCCGCGTGTGTCCCTGCCCGGCCGGATGGGTCGCGACCTGCGTCTCGGCCAAGGTGAGTGGCGCCGGGCTGGCGTGCCCGGCCACCACCGGCGTGCAGCCGGCCAGCAGGCCGCTGATCGCCAGCGCCAGGACGGCGGGGCAGCCCCGCCGTCCCAGGCGCCGGTGGATCACGAGAGGACGGTCATCGACTCGATGGTCACCGGGGTGTTCGGCGCGCCGCCGCCCGGGGCCGGCTCGAAGGCGCCGTCGTTGCCGGCCGCGGCGATCTGGTCGAGGACGGCCAGCCCGGCCTCGTCGACGGTGCCGACCGCGGTGTAGTCCGGGTCGAGCATGGTGTCGGTGAAGCACAGGAAGAACTGGCTGCCGGTGGAGTCCGGCGCACCGGTGTTGGCCATCGCGATCGTGCCCCGCGGGTAGGTGGTCGCGGCGGTCACCTCCTGGCCGTACTTGTAGGACGGTCCGCCCTGCCCGGTGCCGCTCGGGTCGCCGCACTGCAGCACCCCGAACGACTCCTGGTTCACCTCGCGGTGGCAGGGGCTGCCGTCGAAGAAGCCCTGCTGGGCGAGGTGGGTGAAGCTGGCCGCCGCGCACGGTGCCGCCGCCCGGTCCAGGGTCAGGGTGAGGTCGCCCTGGCCGGTGGTCATCAGCAGCGCAGTGGTGCCCTGGGCGGGGGTGGCCTCCGGCGAGGGCGGGGTGCCGACGTCGGTGAGGTTGGGATTGCCGGAGTCGTCGGGCACGTAGTTGCAGGAGACCGTGCCGTCGGCGTTGGTGGTCGGCGCCGCGGCGCTGCTGGCCGGGGCGCTGCTGCTCGGCGCGCTCGAGGTGGCGGCGGCGTCGGCGGACTCGTCGTCCCCACCGGCGATGCTGGTGATCAGCGCCGCCGCGCCGACGACGACCAGCACGGCGGCCGCCGCGACCAGCACGAGGAGGGTGCGCCGCCGCTTGCGGGCCTGCTGCGCACGCCGTTCGAGCTGACGCTGCAGACGGCGCTGGGCGGCCTCACGGCGCTGCTTGTTGGTCGGCACTCTTCTCGGGCTCCTCTGCTCCTGCACGCTGTGGCGCTGCGCTCTCCCGGGGGCGGCCGCACCAGCCGGGACCGGCCACGCACCCCGCGGTGTCGAGGACCCAGTCTAGGCGGGGCGCCTGGCCGCTCCCTGGCAGCGCCACCTGCGGGGATCGCCTCCGCGTAACCTGCACAGGTGCTCATCCGCTCGTTCCCCGCCGGCGCGTTCGGCACCAACTGCTATGCCGTCGCCACCGGGCCGAACGCCGAGTGCGTGGTCGTCGACCCCGGGATGGAGGCCGTCGAGCCGCTGGCCCGGATGCTGGCCGACGACGGCCTCAAGCCGGTGGCCGTCGTCCTCACGCACGGGCACCTCGACCACACCTTCTCGGTGCTGCCGGTCTGCGAGGGCTACGACATCCCGGCCTACCTGCACCCCGCCGACAGCGGGATGCTCGCCGACCCGCTGCGCTGGCACGGTCCGGCGCTCGCGCCGCTGATCGGTCAGGTCGCGCTGCCCGACCCGGCCGACGTCCTGGCGCTCGACGACGGACTGACCCTGTCGCTGGCCGGCGTCGAGCTCACCGTGCGGCACGCGCCCGGGCACACCGAGGGGTCGGTGGTCTTCTCCTTCGCCACCGACGAGTCGCCGGCGCTGCTCGCCGGTGACGTGCTCTTCGCCGGCTCCGTCGGCCGGGTGGACCTGCCCGGCGGGTCGTGGGCGTCGATGCTCGGCTCGCTGCGGGACGTCGTCCTGCCGCTGGAGGACGAGACGCTGGTGCTGCCCGGGCACGGGCCGGCGACCACGATCGGCCGGGAGCGGGCGACCAACCCGTACCTGGCCGAGGCTGCTGCCGGTGGCGGTCCGGCCCCGAAGGGCCGCGGGCTGTGAGCGACCTCAGTGCTCCGAAGGGCACCTTCGACACGTTGCCGCCGGCGTCCGCGCAGTTCCTCGCCGTCCGCGAGACGCTCACCGCGCCGCTGCGCCGGGCGGGCTACGGCTACGTCGAGACGCCGGTGTTCGAGGACACCGCGGTGTTCGCCCGCGGGGTGGGGGAGTCGACCGACGTCGTCTCCAAGGAGATGTACACCTTCACCGACAAGGGCGGCCGGTCGCTCACGCTGCGTCCGGAGCTCACCGCCGGGCTCATGCGCGCCTTCATCGAGCACCGCCTGCACGGCGGCGCGCTGCCGGTGAAGCTCTGGAGCGTGGGGTCGGCCTTCCGCTACGAGCGGCCGCAGGCCGGCCGGTACCGGCACTTCACCCAGGTCGACTGCGAGGCGCTCGGCGTCGACGACCCGGCGCTGGACGCCGAGGTGGTGGCGCTGGCCGTCCAGGGGTTCCGCGACCTGGGGCTGGCGGACTTCGAGCTGCTGCTCACCTCGCTCGGTGACGCGACCTGCCGGCCGCAGTACCGCGAGCTGCTCGTCGACTTCCTGGCCGGTCTGGACCTGGACGAGGAGACCCGGCGCCGGGCGGGGATCAACCCGCTCCGGGTGCTCGACGACAAGCGGCCCGAGGTGCAGGCCCAGCTCACCGACGCGCCGCTGATGGTCGACCACCTGTCGGACTCCACCCGGGCGCACTACGACGCCGTCCGCCAGCACCTGACCGATCTGGGTGTCAGCTGGACCGAGGCGCCGCGGCTGGTGCGCGGCCTGGACTACTACACGAAGACGACGTTCGAGTTCGTCCACTCCGGGCTGGGCGCGCAGTCGGCGATCGGCGGCGGAGGCCGCTACGACGGGTTGTCCGCGGCCCTGGGCGGGCCGGACCTGTCGGGCATCGGCTACGCGGTCGGGGTCGACCGCACCCTGCTGGCCGTGCAGGCCGAGGGGCTCGACGTCGCCGCCGACGCGGGGGTGCAGGCCTTCGTCGTCCCGCTGGGCGCGGAGGCGAAGCGCTTCGCGGTGCGGCTCGTCGGCCAGCTGCGGGAGGCCGGCGTGTCCGCCGACACGGTCTACGGCGACCGCGGCCTCAAGGGCGCCATGAAGGCCGCCGACCGCTCCGGTGCCTCGCACGCCGTCGTGGTCGGCGACCGCGACCTGGCCGCGGGTGTGGCCCAGCTGCGCGACCTGCGCACGCACGAGCAGGTGGCCGTCCCCCTCGGCGAGCTGTTCGAGCGGGTGCGTGCGACGGTGGTCCGGTGACGCGGGCGGGCAGCGCGGGGAGCGCCAGCGACCGAGGAGCGGAACGAGTGCGGGATCGAGACGATGGGCACAACCCCATGACCGGTGGACCGACAGCGAGCACCCCGATGGAGACCCGGCCGCTGGGCCGGACCGGCGCCGACGTGTCGGTGGTCGGGCTGGGCACCTGGCAGCTGGGCGGTGACTGGGGTGACGTGTCGGAGGACGCCGCCGCCGCCGTCCTCGACGCCGCCCTGGACGCCGGGGTCACCCTGCTCGACACCGCCGACGTCTACGGCGACGGCCGCTCCGAGGAGCGCATCCGCCGGGCGCTGGCCGCCCGCGGCGAGCGCCCGTTCGTGGCCACCAAGGCCGGTCGCCGCGCCGACCCGTTCACGGCGGAGACCTACACGCCGGGGAACCTGCGGGCCTGGATCGACCGGTCGCGCCGCAACCTCGGCGTCGACACCCTGGACCTGGTGCAGCTGCACTGCCCGCCGCCGGCCGTGTACTCCGACCAGCGGGTGTACGACACCCTCGACGCCCTGGTCGAGGAGGAGGCGATCGCCGCCTACGGGGTGTCGGTCGAGACGGTCGCCGAGGGCCTCACCGCCGTGCAGCACCCCGGCGTGCAGTCGATCCAGGTGATCCTCAACGTCTTCCGGCGCAAGCCGCTGGAGGAGCTGCTGCCCGCCGCGCAGCGCGCCGACGTCGGCATCCTCGCCCGGGTGCCGCTGGCCAGCGGCCTGCTGTCGGGCAAGTACTCCGCCGACACCACCTTCGCCGCCGACGACCACCGGAACTTCAACCGCCACGGCGAGGCCTTCGACGTGGGGGAGACCTTCGCCGGGGTGCCGTTCGAGGTAGGCGTCGAGGCCGCGCGCGAGGTCGCCGAGATCGCCGGCCCCGACGTCACCACCGCAGCCTTCGCGCTGCGCTGGGTCATCGACCAGCCCGGCGTCACCTCCGTGATCCCCGGTGCCCGTAACGTCGAGCAGGCGCTGGGCAACGTGACTGCCGCTGCTCTCCCGCCCCTCACCCCAGGCCAGCTGGCCGACCTCGAGCGGGTCTACGACGAGCGCATCCGCGCCGCCGTGCACGACCGCTGGTAAACCCCGTCCCCTGAGAGAGGCACCTCCTTGCTCCGCACCCACGACGCCGGCGCGCTCCGCGCGACCGACGCCGGCTCCACGGTCACCCTCGCCGGCTGGGTCGCCCGCCGGCGCGACCACGGCGGGGTCGTCTTCCTCGACCTGCGCGACGCCTCCGGGTACGCCCAGGTCGTCGTCCGCGAGGAGGAGGCGCACGCGCTGCGCAACGAGTACTGCGTGCTCGTCACCGGCGAGGTCCAGCGCCGTCCGGCCGGCAACGAGAACCCGGAGCTGCCCACCGGCGACATCGAGGTGGTCGCCGCGACGCTGGAGGTGCTGTCGTCGTCGGCGCCGCTGCCGTTCCCGATCGAGACCTCCCAGCCCGCCGGGGACGACGTCCGCTACAAGTACCGCTACCTCGACCTGCGCCGCCAGGGTCCGGCGTCGGTGCTGCGGTTGCGCTCGGAGATCAACCGGGTGGCCCGCGGGGTGATGGACCGGCACGGGTTCGTCGAGGTCGAGACCCCGAACCTGACCCGCTCGACGCCGGAGGGCGCCCGCGACTTCGTCGTCCCGGTGCGGCTGCAGCCCGGCTCCTGGTACGCGCTGCCGCAGTCGCCGCAGCTGTTCAAGCAGCTGCTGATGATCGGCGGGCTCGAGCGGTACTACCAGATCGCCCGCGCCTTCCGGGACGAGGACTTCCGTGCCGACCGGCAGCCGGAGTTCACCCAGCTGGACTTCGAGATGAGCTTCGTCGACCGGGACGACGTGCTGGCGATCGCGGAGGACGTCGTCCGCTCCCTGTGGGCCGAGCTGGCCTCCTACGAGGTGCCGGA
>JAOPWO010000478.1 GCA_025965635.1 Modestobacter sp.
GCGGCGCCCCGCGCGCGCGAGATGCCCCTGGCCGCGGCCAGCAGCGTCGACACGTGCTGGCGGGGCTGGGTGTCGGTGCTCGGCACCACCACCGCCAGCGCGGCGACGACCACGTTCCCCGGGCCGGACACCGGTACGGCGATGCCGGTGGCGTCCAGGTGCACGTGGCCGTCGGTGACGGCGTACCCCACCCGGCGCACCTCGGCCAGCTCCCGGCGCAGCCGGGCCGGGTCGGTGATCGTCGCGGGGGTGTAGGAGCGCATCGGCCGGGCCAGCAGTCCCTCCTGCCGCTCGGGCGGTGAGAAGGCCACCATGACGAGCCCGGACGACGAGGCGTTGACGGGCATCCGCCCGCCGATGGTGACCAGGTTGATGACCGCGTTGCGCGCCGACAACCGCTCGATGAACAGCACGTCATCGCCCTCGAGCACCGACAGCTGCACGTGCTGCCGGGTGACCGCGTGCACGTCCTCCATGAACGGCATGGCTGCCTCCCGCAGTCCGAGCGCCCGTGGCGCCCGGGAGGCCAGCTCCCACAGGCGCACGCCGACCCGCAGCAGCCCGTCGTCGGAGCGCTCCAGGAGGCCGTGGGACAGCAGCGCGGCGGTCAGCCGGTGGGCGGTGGCCGCTGGCAGGCCGGCCCGCCGCGCCACCTGGGACACGGTGAGGGGGGTGCCGTCCTCGAACGACTCCAGCACCCGGACCACGCGGGTCAGCACCGACTCCCCGGTCGGCGAGTTCGCCACGGGTCCTCCGCTGGTGAGACAACGGATCCATTGAACGGGAAGAGGGGTGGTGAGGGAACAGCGGGATGCGGATGCTGCTGGGACCCCGGTCACCCGGGACAGCACCAGCCCACCAGGAGGACTGATGACCGACGCCCCGGCGGCACTCGCCCTCGCCCCGACGCTGTCCGCCTGCGGTGGATCCGGGGACCACGGGGGCGGGGCCGAGGGGTCAGGCGGCGCGGTCGCGGTGCCCACCTGGTCGGCCGACCCGGACACCGAACGCCTGCGGCACATCGCCGATCTCCTGCTGACCTACGAGCTCGTCGACGACGAGGAGTTCGACGTCAGCACCGTCACCGGCGGCTGAGCCCGCTGACGCCCCGCACCCACGACCGGAGGAGACCATGACCGTCGACAGCCCGCCCACCGTCGATGCCCCCAGCCTGGACGACGACCCGTTCGGCACCGAGGTGCTGACCGACCCCTACGACTTCCACCGCCGGCTGCGCGACGCCGGTCCGGTCGTCCACCTGCCCCGCTACGGCATCTACGCCATGGGCCGGTTCGGGGACGTGAAGGCCGCGCTCACCGACTGGGAGACGTTCGTGTCCAGCCGCGGCGCGGGCATCAGCGACTTCGCCAGGGAGGAGCCGTGGCGGCCACCCAGCCTGCTGCTGGAAGCGGACCCGCCCGACCACACCGTCGTCCGGACGGCGATGAACGGCGTCATCTCCCCGCGCAGCGTGCGTGCGCTGCGCGAGCGGTTCACCGCGCCCGCCGAGGAGATCGCCGACCGGCTGGTCGCCCAGGGCACCTTCGACGCGGTCACCGACCTCGCCGAGGTGTACCCCCTGCGGGTCTTCCCCGACGCCGTCGGGCTGGGGGAGGAGGGCCGGGAGAACCTGCTCCCCTACGGCGGGCTGGCGTTCAACGCGTTCGGCCCGGACAATGAGCTGCGGCGCAGGGCGCTGGCCACCGCCGCTCCGGTGCAGGCCTGGGTGATGGAGCAGTGCCAGCGGGAGAACCTGGCCCCCGGCGGCTTCGGCGCCGGCATCTGGGCGGCCGCCGACCGCGGCGAGATCACCCACCGGCAGGCCCCGATGCTGGTCCGCTCCCTGCTGACCGCCGGCGTGGACACGACGGTCTACGGCATCGCCAACACCGTCTACGCGCTGTCCCGGCACCCGGAGCAGTGGGCGCAGCTGCACGAGCAGCCGACCAAGGCCAAGTTCGTCTTCGACGAGGCGCTGCGCTGGGAGTCGCCGGTGCAGACGTTCTTCCGGACCACCACCCGCGACGTCGAGGTGGCCGGCACGGCCATCCCCGCCGACACCAAGGTCCTGCTGTTCCTCGGTTCGGCCAACCGCGACCCTCGGTACTGGGGTGAGGACGCCGAGGTGCTGGACATCGGCCGCCGCGCCGCCGGGCACGTGGCGTTCGGGATGGGCGTGCACCAGTGCGTGGGCCAGCCGGTCGCCCGGCTCGAGACCGAGCTGGTGCTGTCCGCCCTGGCGCAGCGGGCCCGGGCGATCGAGCCGGCCGGCGACCCGGTGCCGAAGCTGAACAACACGCTCAAGGGCTGGGCGAGCGTGCCGGTCCGGCTCATCGCGGCCTGACGACGGACCCCGCTGGCCAGCGCGGTCCGTCGTCAGTCCACGTGGGCCAGCAGCGTGTCCAGGTCCGGCTCGCCGGTGAGCAGGCCGTCGGCCTCGGCGAGCTCGGCGAACAGCTCGAAGGTCTCCCGGCTGGCCGTGGTGTTCCACTCCGGCAGGCGCAGCTGGGCGGCGAGCTCCGCCGGCATGTCCAGGTAGGTCGGCAGGATCGCCCGGACCGCGTCCGGGTTCGCCTGCGCGTACTCCAGCGACTGCTCCATCGCCGTCGTGAAGCGGGCGAGCACGTCCTCGTCCTCCGCGGCGAACGTCGCCGACGTCGCGTAGGTGGAGACCTCGACCGGGATGTCGGTGAAGTCGAGGAGCGGCGTGGTGAGCACGCGGAGGCCCTGGGGTGCCCCGATGGTCACGAACGGCTCGACCAGCCACGCCGCGTCGACGTCGCCGGCGGTCACGGCGGCGGCCATGTTCGGGAAGGCCAGCTCGACGAACTCGATCGAGTCGGGGTCACCGCCGTCGGCCTCGACCGAGGCGCGGACCACCGTGTCGCCGATCGCGTTGACCGTGTTCACCGCGACCCGCTTGCCGGCCAGGTCGGCCGGGCGGGTGATCGCGTCGTCGGCCGTGACGATGGTGAACGGGTCCTTCGCCGGGTCGCCGGTGCTGTCGACGCCGCTCGTCACCACCTGGAGCGGCAGCCCGGCGGCCGAGGCGATCACCAGCGAGAGGTTGTTGGTGAAGCCCACGTCCAGGCTGCCGCTCACGATCCCGGGCACGATCGCCGCGCCGCCCTGCCCGGCGGAGAGCTCCAGCTCGATGCGCTGCTCCTCGAAGAATCCCTGCTCCTGGCCGAGGTAGACCGGGGCGACGTCGATGATCGGGATCAGGCCCAGCGTCACGGTCGCGACGTCCCCAGCCCCACCGCCGCCCCCGGACGCCCCGGGCTCGGTGTCCCCGCCGCAGCCCAGGGTCAGCAGAGGGAGCGCGGCGACGGCCGCGACGGCCGCCCTCCGCCGGGTGTGCACGGTCATCGGGGTCTCCTCGACGGGCGGGCCGCTCCGTTGCAGCCGCTGACCCACCCTGGCACGGCCGCAACGGGCGGCACCGCCCTCCGTCCGGCCGATGGCATCTTCGTGACCGGACCTTGAC
>JAOPWO010000005.1 GCA_025965635.1 Modestobacter sp.
GGGGTGACGTGCAGCTCCAGCCGCACCCGGCGGCCGCGGGCCAGGACAGCGCCGGCGACGACGGCGGCGGCCACGCAGACCAGGCCGCCGGCGATCAGCCCCCAGCGGGCACCCAGGTGCTCGGACACCAAGCCGATCATCGGCGCGCCGATCGGGGTGCCGCCCATGAAGCACATGAAGTACAGCGCCAGGATCCGGCCGCGCATCTGCGGCTCGACGCCCAGCTGGACGAAGCTGTTGCAGGCCACGCTGAACACCAGCGCGGCCGCCCCCATGGGCACCAGCAGCACGGCGAACGACGTCTCGGTCGGCATCAGCCCGGCGACCACGAGCAGCACGCCGAAGACGCCGGAGGAGAGGACCAGGAACCGCTGCAGCGGCCGGGCGCTGCGCTTGGTCGACAACAGCGCACCCGACAGCGAGCCGATGGCGTAGCAGGTCGACAGCAGCCCGAACGCGGTCGCGCCGAGGCCGAACTCCTCCCGGGCCATCAGCGCGATGGTGATCTGGGTGTTGAACCCGAAGGTGCCGGTCACGAAGGCCAGTGCCATGGCCAGCAGCAGATCGGGGTGTCGGCGGGTGTACCCGAGGGCCTCGCGGAGCTGGCCGCGGGCCCGGGACACCGGTGGGCTGCGCCGCAGCTCGCTGCTGCGCATGGCCAGCAGCGCGCCGATGGTCACCGCGAAGCTCGCGGCGTTGACCAGGAAGGCCGGCGCCGTGTCGCCGCCGGCGACGCCGATCAGCGAACCGGCGATCGCGGGGCCGACCAGCCGGGCGCCGTTGAACACGGTGGAGTTCAGGCTCACCGCGTTGGCCAGCCGCTCCGGGTCGACCATCTCCGAGACGAACGACTGACGCACCGGCATGTCCAGCGAGGACGCCACGCCCAGCGCGGCGGCGAGCAGGTAGACGTGCCACAGCTCGATGCCGCCGGTGACGACCAGCAGCCCCAGGACCAGGGCTAGGGCCCCCATCACCGCCTGGGTGATCATCAGGACCCGGCGCTTGTCGTAGCGGTCGGCCAGCACCCCGCCGTAGAAGCTGAACAGCAGCGTCGGCCCGAACTGCAACGCGGTGGTGATGCCCAGCGCGATGCCGCTGTCGTCGGACAGCTGGAGCACCAGCCAGTCCTGGCCGATGCGCTGCATCCACGTGCCGGTCAGGCTGACCAGGTTCGCCGCGGCGTACAGCCGGAAGTTGCGCACGCGGAGGGCGGCGAACATCGCTGTCCGCTTGGGTGCGTCTGCCTCAGGCGTCTGCCTCACCCACTGGCCAACTTCTCCATGATCGTCGCCGCCTCGCGGAGCACGGCCCGCTCCTGGGCGCTGAGCTGCTGGAGCTGGCCGCACAGCCACGCCTCGCGGGCCCGCACCTCCTCGCCGATCAACGCCTCGGCGGCCGGGGTGAGGTCGATGACGACCTGGCGTCCGTCGGTGGGGTGCGGCGACCGGGTGACCAGCCCCTTGGCCTCCAGCGCCACCACCACCCGGGTCATCGACGGCGGCCGCACGCGCTCGTGGCCGGCCAGTTCCCCGGGGCTCATCGGCCCGTGCCGCTTCAGCGTGGACAGCGCGGCCAGGTGGGTCAGGGTGACCCAGGTGTCGACCCGCTGGTTGCGCAACCGGCGGGAGAACCGCATGACCGCCAGTCTCAGGTCGTGGGCGAGCGCTGCGGTGTCCAGCGTCGTCCGCTTCACGCTCGTCACCCCAACCGCTCCGAAGCCTGCCTAACGATCGGCGTCTGCAGGGTCCCGCCCCGGGCCTGCGAGCGGTGGACCAGCGGGTTCTTCATCTAGAAGAGCTGCTGCAGGGGCTCGAGCGCGAAGTAGACGACGAAGATCGCGGCCACCACCCACATCAGCGGGTGCACGTCGCGACCCCGGCCGACTGCCAGGCGCAGCAGCACGAAGCTGACCACGCCGGCACCGATGCCGTTGGTGATCGAGTAGGTGAACGGCATCAGGGCGATGGTCAGGAACGCCGGGATGACCAGCGACAGGTCACCCCACTCGAGGTCGCGGATCTGGCTGATCAGCAGCGCGCCCACGATGACCAGCACGGGGGCAGCGGCCTCGGAGGGGACGACCTGCACCAGCGGCGTGAAGAAGGCGGCCGCCAGGAACAGGACGCCGGTGACGACGCTGGCCAGCCCGGTGCGGGCGCCGTCAGCGACCCCGGAGGCGCTCTCGATGTAGGTGGTGTTCGACGAGATGCTGGCGGCGCCACCGGCCGCGGCGGCCAGCGAGTCGACCAGCAGCACCGGCTGGGAACGCGGCAGGTTCCGGTTCTCGTCGAGCAACCCGGCCTCGGCACCCACCGCGGTGACGGTGCCGACGGTGTCGAAGAAGTCAGCGATCATGATCGAGAAGACGATGAGCAGCGCGGCGATGAGGCCGATGCGCTCGAATCCACCGAAGAGCGAGAACTCGCCGACGATCGACAGGTCCGGGACGCCGACCCAGGAGTCGGGCCACGAGGGCACCTGCAGCGCCCAGCCGCGCGGGTTCGCCTCGGCGCCGTCCGCACCGACGCGCGGACCGACCTGCGCGATGGCCTCGACGATGATCGCGAAGACGGTGGTGACGACGATGCCGATGAGCAGCCCACCGCGGACCTTGCGGACGACCAGCACGCTGGTCAGCAGCAGTCCGACGACGAAGGTGAGCATCGGCCAGCCGGCGAGCTGGCCGTTCACGCCGAAGCTGATCAGCGGGACGCCCGGCCGGACCACCCCGGCGTCGGCGAGGCCGATGATGGTGAGGAAGAAGCCGATGCCCACCGCGATCGCGGTCTTCAGCTGGGCCGGGATCGCCTCGAAGACCGCCCGCCGGAAGCCGGTGACCACCAGGACCGCGATCAGCAGGCCCTCGAGCACGACCAGGCCCATGATCTCCGGCCAGGACAGCTGGGTGGCGGCGAAGACGGCGACGATCGCGTTGATGCCCAGCCCGGTGGCCAGCGCGAAGGGGTAGCGACCGACCACGCCCATCGCGATGGTCAGCACACCGGCGACCAGCGCCGTGACCGCGGCGACCGACCCGAAGGACAGCGTGTCCCCGTTGATGTCCGCGCCGGACAGGATGATCGGGTTGAGCACCACGATGTAGGCCATCGTGAAGAAGGTGGTCAGCCCACCCCGGACCTCGCGCCCCACGGTCGACCGGCGCGCGGTGACCTCGAAGTAGCGATCCATGCCGTTCTTGGGCTTGATCGTGGGCCCGGGGCTGCGCCGCGGTGACCCCTGCGTCTCGTCCGGCGTGCCGGCGGTCGCCGTCCCGGCGTCACCCTCGTGGCCGGCGGCGGATGAGCTGCCCCGACCTCCGGAGGGTTTGCGGGCACTGGGGCGGGACTTGTCGGGCATGGGTGGACTCCCGGGGACAGCAGGCGGCGGTGCCGGCCGTGCGGAGCACGGTGGACCGGCCGTTGCAGGCGGCATCGAGCGGCGACAGCGTGCCACATCCGGGAACCGGGTCCGACACGCCGAGCGCCGCAGTTCGTGCCGTCGCCCTAGGCTCGCCCCGTGCCCGCCCCCAGCCGCCCCTCTCCGCCGCCGCTCGCCGTCGACACCGCGCGGGTCGTGCAGGTGGGCACCGGCCTCTGGGCGATCGCCCTCGTGGTGCTGCTCGTGCTCGGCGACCGGGTCGACCGGGTCTGGACGTGGACCTGCGTCGCCGCCATCGCCCTCGCCGTCCTGGGCCTGGGGATCATGAAGTGGCAGGGCCAGCGCTAGCAGAAGGACCCCGTCCTCCCACCCCTCGCCGAGCTCGGCCCCCTGGACGGGGGACCCGTCGCTGAGTGCGCGACCGCGCGCGGCGCACCACGGTCCACGAGCCAACTGGGAGGACCGCCCTGCGGGCCGCCCGCTCAGATCCGGTCGAAGTCCGCGGTGTCGTAGCGGGCGCTCGTGGTGACCTCCACGGGCTCTCCGGAGTGCTCACTGCTGGCCTGGCTGTGCGCGCCGCAGCCGTAGTCGGCGGTGACGACGCGGCCGTCGGCCGGGGCGAAGACGTTGCTGCACGCGCCGACCGACAGGCGCATCGAACCGGCCAGCGGCAGGAAGAAGCCGCAGGTGGCGCACGGGCCGGGTGCGTGCCGGGCCATCGCCGACGTCGGCCCGAAGTCGCTGCCCCGCCAGCGGGCGACGGCCTCGGCGCGGCCCTCGGCGGACAGCACGCGCTCCCGGCCGATGCCCAGCTCGGCCGCGACGACCCGGCCGGCCGGGTCGTCCGCGGAGTCGTCGTCGACCAGGTACGCCGGGACGAGCCGGGGGTCGTCCTCGGTGGTGGGCAGGACGTCGCCCACCGAGAGGTCGCCCGGGCGCAGCCGCTCGTGCCACGGCACCCACGCCGGGGCGAGGAGGGCCTCATTGCCGGGCAGCAGCACC
>JAOPWO010000061.1 GCA_025965635.1 Modestobacter sp.
CGCCGACCGCGCGCCGCGGGCGGCGGCCGCCGCCCGCGAAGACCGCATCGAGGTTGCGCAGGTCACCCGGCCGGCGCCCGTCGTCCTCGGCCCGGACCGGCCGCCCGTCGTACTCCTCGGTATCGGCCCGTTCGGCGACCCACGCCGAGCGCACGGCGGGCAGCCCGCCGCGGACGTCGGCCTCGAAGGTCGGATCGGTGTACGCACCGGAAGTGTCGTAGAGGACGACCGAGTCGCCGGTGCTGAGCATGACCTCGCGCATCGGCACCCGCATGTCCGGACGCGGACCGGCCACGTACGTCTTGCGGCTGGCCGTGGAGGTGGTGGACGGAGCTGTCAAGGGAAATCCCCTCCCTACGCCGGTATGAACCGGATCAGGTTATGGCGGTCAGCGGCCGTCTCAGCCGTCTTCTCAGCCCGGTACGCCGGGCTCCCGCGGTGGCGTCGGCCACTATAGGACAGGGCCGGGAAAGCGCTCCGTGCCGGTGCTCCACGCGCGTGCCGCAGGCAGGTCGGCGCAGCGATCCACAGCACCGGGCCCCCGGACCGCTCGGGGTGGCGGCCGGGGCACGCTGTCAGCCGCCGGCGGACCTGACCTCCGCCGAGCCGAGACCAGCAAGCGGGCCAAGGCTGCCTGACCCGGTTCTGCGCACGGGGTCCGGCCGGGCGTGCCGACCGACCCGGCCCGGCCGGCAGCCTGCCTGGTCCACCTGCCGGATCCACGCCGGCCGGGAGTCCCTCGACCGGCTCCCCTCACCCCGCGCGGTCCACGAACCGCAGGCCGCATGATCCCCGACGTTTCAGCGGAGGTGACCACTCGCTCCCGTCCGGAGGACGGGCCCAGGGCCGGTGGGGGAGGGCGGCTGGGTCCCGGTGAACCGACGGGGACGGCGAAAAGTGCACTGGTACGGGTCCAACCGCCCGCCGACCTGCCGATGTCCCAGGTGTGACTGTTCCGGCCAGCAACGACCGCGCCTCGCTGGGCAGCCGGTCCGGGGCCGGTCGGCCCCCGTGGGGTGGTGCTCCGGTGAGCGCTGTCCCACTCGAGGACCCCGTGCACGCGGTGCTCGTCCCGCACTGGCTGAGCGCCGCCGACCGGTCCGAGGTGCAGTGCGCCGTGCAGGCCGCGCTCGACGCCGCCCCCGTGCACCCGGTGCTCGCCATCCACCTCGGCGACGTGCTCACCGAGTTGCACGTCGCCTCTGCCCGGGAGCTCGTGTGGCCCGCTCCCATCCTCCGGGTGCGTCAGGCCACCGGCTGGGCCGAGGACGTCGTCCCGGTCCGGCTCTCGGCCGCGGAGCTGGCCGGCCTGCTGTCCCTGCCCGGGCTCGGCCCGGTGGCGCGTCGCGCGCTGACCGCCGGCCGGAGCGCCTGATGGAGGCGCCGTTCGGCGCACCGGCCGGTCTCCTCCGTCGCCTCTCCCGCGGCCAGGTGCGCGTCGATGACCTGGTCGAGGCCGTGGAGGGCCTGCGCGAGAGCCTGCCCACCGGCCTGCGGCTGCTCGTCGTGGACGACCCGGCCCGGACACCGGTGCTCATCGTCGAGGAGGCCGGCCGTGGCACCCGCGTGCCGCTGGACCAGCTGGCCGGCGAGATGACGCGGGCGCACGTGCCCGCCACCCGGGACGGCGTGGCCACCGCGCTGCGCTCCTGGCTGTCCCGCCGTCCGGTCCCCGACGCCGAGGCGGCCACGGCGGGCATCGCGGTGCTCGACTGGACCGACGCCGCGCAGACCACCATCGGCTGGCGGGTGGTGCTGGTGCGCGACGGGGTCGCCGTCCCGTGGCGCCCGTCCCGGCACGCCGCCCCGGCCGCCGTCCACCAGGTCCGGTCGGCAGCGCTGGGCAGGTCCTACGGGATCTCCGGGGACCTGCGCGTGCAGGGTCCGGTGGCGCTCTGGTCGCACTCCGGCGTCCCGGGGCTGGACACTGCACTGCTGGTGCGTCCCGAGGAGCTGCTGGCCGAGATGGACGACGCGGGCCTGCCGGTGCGCGACGTGCACGTCGTCGTCACACCGCAGCGGCCGGTGGCCTGTGCCGACGGCGGGGTCGCGCGCCGGCTGGCGGCCGAGGCCACCGGCTCGAGCGTGACCATGCCGTGGCAGCACGTCGCCGACCTCGGCTGGGTCTGACCTGCCCGCCCCGACTCAACCGAGCCGGCCGAACTCCCAGTGCCACGGCTCCGGGTTGGCGCCCGACGCCTGCGCCCAGGTCGGGTGCACCCAGCCGTAGCGCGCGGCGTTCGCCGTCATCCAGGCCGTCTGGGCGGTCCCGAACACGTTGATGCCGCCGCACAGGTCCACCGCGAGGCCCCAGCCGTGGTTGGAGCTGCCGGGGACGGCGGTGATCCTCGGCTTGCGGTGGTGCGCGTCGACCTGGGCGTCCAGCGACCGGTAGGAGTCGGTGATGCACAGCGGGTCGCCGAAGGTCAGCTCGTACGCCGCCGACATCGCGGTGTAGGCCGCCGCTGCGTCACAGCGCAGCCGGTGCGGGGCTACGCCGAGGGCGCACAGCTGGTCGCGGGGGACCTGGCCGTTGGTGAAGCCGCCCCAGGCGCCGGTCGGGCCCCCGGAGGCGGTCGGCGACGGCGGAGCGCTGCAGGTCGGC
>JAOPWO010000075.1 GCA_025965635.1 Modestobacter sp.
ACCGCGGCTTCCTGGCCCGGGACATGCCGGTGCTGGACGACCACCTGCACTACCGCATGATCGACGTCTCCTCGATCAAGGAGCTGGCCCGCCGCTGGTTCCCCCGGGTCTACTTCGCCCAGCCGCCCAAGGGTCTCGCGCACCGGGCGCTGGCCGACATCCTGGAGTCGATCCGCGAGCTGGCCTACTACCGGCAGACGCTGTTCGTGCCTCCGCCCGGGCCCTCCAGCGAGCAGGCCCAGACTGCGTCCGGCGACGTCGTGACCGCCTTCGCGCCGCTCCTGGAGGCCGGCGCGGCCGACCAGGGACCCGCCGCGACCCCGGCCTCGTCGGGGGCCTGACCCCCTCCGGTATCGTTGGACCGTCCACCGGGCCGGCTCTCGCCAGCCGCCCGGTGTACATGGTGGGTGTAGCTCAGCTGGTAGAGCGCCAGGTTGTGATCCTGGATGTCGCGGGTTCAAGTCCCGTCACTCACCCCACGAGGGCCTGGCCGACGTCGTCGGCCAGGCCCTCCTCCGTCTCCGCCCGCCCTCAGGACAGGGCGCTGCCGGCCGTCCACTCGTCCCACGGGACGGCCCAGTCGTAGATGTCGCCGTCGACCGGGGACAGCATCGGGCCGATCGAGTTCACGACCTCCACCACGTCACCGGGCTGGGCGAAGCCGTAGAACCACGCCGCCCGCTCGGTGGACAGGTTGATGCAGCCGTGCGACACGTTCGCCGATCCCTGCTGCCCGACCGACCACGGCGCCGCGTGCACGAACTCGCCGTTGTTGGAGATCCGCACCGCGTACTCCACTCCGGTGCGGTAGCCGCCGGGGGCGTCGACCGCCAGGCCGAACGTGCTCGAGTCCATGGTGATGTCGCGGTGGGACTCCAGGACGACGTGCGGGCCGTTGCGCGTCGGGTTCTCCTCGCTGCCGGCGCTCATCGGGTAGGTCTGCACCACGGAGTCGCCGTCGCGGACGGTGAGGGTGTGCGCCCCGGCGTCCGCGACCGAGACGTGCCGGTCACCGACGTGGAAGTCGACCGTCCGGTCCTTCTCCCCCCACGTGCCCCCGCCGAAGTCGACCCCGTAGAGGTCGGCCTCGAGGGTCACGTCGATCTGGGCCGGCCAGTACTGCGACGGGCGGAAGTGGACCTCGCTGTCGGTGACCCAGTTCCACGCACCGTCGGTCGGCGTGGAGCTGGTCACCGTCAGGTGGCTCTCCACGGCGGCCTTGTCGGCGACCGGCGCGTCGAAGAACACCCGGATCGGCATGCCGACGCCCACGGTGGTCCCGTCCAGCGGACCGACCGAGGGAGTGGTCACGGTGGCGGGGGTGACCGTGCTGAAGGTGCTGGTCCCGGCGACCTCGGCGTCGTCGGCGTTGGTCGCCGTCGCGGTCAGCGTGTAGCTGGTCGCGTAGTCCAGCGGCGACTCCGGCGTCCACACCTGGGTCTCCGGGTCCTCCGGCGACGGGGCGACGCTGCCGGGGACCTCGATCCCGTCGCCGTCGGCGACGGTGACCTCGCCCAGGTCGCCGGCGGCGACGGTCACCTCGAGCGGGGTCACCGGCGAGAGGTCGGTGCTGCCGTCGGCCGGGGCGAGTGCGAGCTGGGCCGGAGCCGCGGTGGCCGTGGCCCCGGCGTCGCCGCCCTCCCCCGACGCCGCGGACGACGACTGGCCCGTGCACCCCGCGACCAGGGCGAGCACCCCCGCGAGGACCCCGGCGGCGAGCCGCCTCGACTGCCGCGATCGCGCCTGTTGCTGTCCCACCCGGACCTGCCCCTCGTCGTCCCGACGCCACCCGCCGGGACGACCCCCGGCACCGTGGAACGTGCGTCGAACCAGTGTGCACGCCGGTACCGACAGAACGCCGCGACCACGGAACACGTCGCCCCGACCATGACGAAGGCCACCCCGCCCCCGACCGGGCGGCCGTCCGCGGCCGTGTAGAGTCGTCAACCGTTGCACGGCCACGCCGGGTGACACGCGCCATTAGCTCAATTGGCAGAGCAGCTGACTCTTAATCAGCGGGTTCGGGGTTCGAGTCCCTGATGGCGCACCACGGTCGACCAGCGGCTTCGTCCTCCGGGACGGAGCCGCTCCGTCGTCCCCGGGTGGGACGAGAGCGATGACCGCCCCAGCCGGTGCTCGTCGTGACGCCGGTGTGGAGGTGACCGAGGCCGCTCGGCCGGGTGGCCCGGCTCGATGGCCAGCTCCACGCGAGCAGCGAGGTGACCGCGGACCTCGCACGAGCCGGCCGAGCGGATGGCTGACGTGGTCGACCGGGGCGGAGATCTCAGTGCGCCGGCTGGGGCGCCCATCGCTGTGAAGGTCCTGATCGCCACGCCGGCATCCCGACCCGGTGCGCTCCGCCGGTCCACCGGACCTCGACCTGGACGGGGACGACGTCGTCGAGCGGATCACGGCCGCCGGCGCGGTGATCGTGGGCAGGACGAGCGTGCTGGAGTTCGGTTGCAGCTGAGTCGGCCACGATCCCATCACGAGACGACCCGCACCCCCGGGACCCGACCATGCCGCCAGGCGGGTCCAGCGCGGGAGCAGCTCACGGCGCTGCCATCGAGCGCCAGCGCCTGGTCGACCGGATGTGCCGGTTCATGGACGACTACGACCGCTGCTGACTCCCACGCTCCCGGTGCCGTCGTTCCCGATCGACATGCCCCGGCAGCCTGCGCCGGCGTCCCCGGCCGCTTCGCCGTCGGCGGACTGCCGGTTGTCAGCAGGCCGCTCCGCGGGCCGATCAGTGGCCGCGCCCGAGCGCTGCGCGGTCGCCGGCTCGGGAGGTGGCCGGGGATCAGGCGTCGCTCCGTCATCGTGACCGGCGTCGACCCCCGTCCGTGAGCAGCCCGGGGCCGCTCACCCGGACCGGGGACGGCGTCCCGCCCGCTCGGGTGCCCGTGGCGCGTCTGGTTACCCTGGGAAGTGATTGCGCGTCACACAGTCGGCGCGCGGCGCGGGGCCCGCCCCGCCGGGTCTCCAACAGCGTGGACCCCTGCTCCCCCTGCGCCGGACCTGGTGGCCCGGCGCCCGCCTGTTCCGGAGTACTCGCGTGACCCATCCCGACGACGGCACCCCAGCCCTCGCCAACCTCCAGCTGGCTCTCACCGAGCTCAGCGGACTCTCCTTCGCCGAGCACACCCTCGACGCCGTGCTGCGGGAGGTGACCGGCGTCGCCACCCGGCTCACGCCCGGCACCCTGGCCAGCTCGGTGACCGTGCTGTCCGACGGACGCCCGACCACGGTGGCGGCCACCGACGACCTCGCCCTCGACCTCGACCTCGTGCAGTACCGCCTGGGCACCGGCCCCTGCCTGCAGGCCGCCGAGACCGGCAACCTGGTGGAGGTGCCGGACCTGAGCGCCGAGCGGCGCTGGCGCGAGTTCCCCGAGCAGGCCGCCGGACGGGGATGCCGCGGCATGGTGTCGGTCCCCTTCCCCGCCGCGCCGGTGACCGGCGGGCTGAACGTGTACGTCCGGTCCGCCCGCGCCTGGGACGAGGCGGCCCGGCAGCTCGCCACCCGCTTCCTCGCCCGCGCCGCCGTCCCGCTGATGAACCGGTTCCTCTACGAGAGCGCCCTGGCACGGGTCGAGCACCTGGAGACGGCGATGTCCTCGCGGGCGGCCATCGAGCAGGCCAAGGGGATCCTGATGGAACGGCGCAAGCTCTCCGCGGAGCAGGCGTTCGAGGCGCTCGCGCGCGCCTCGATGGCAGCGAACCGCAAACTGCGCGACATCGCCGAGCACGTGGTCTCCACCGGAGAGTTCCCCCCCGGATGAGTTCAGCACCCGGCTGCGGCCTCAGGCAGGATCAGCGGTCATGACGGCGCAACGATCGGACGCGGGCCTGGTCACCGAGACCCGCGGGCACCTCCGGCTGCTCACCCTGGACCGCCCCGAGCGGCGCAACGCGCTGTCCTCCGCACTGCAGGCCGACCTGGTCGATGAGCTGCTGGCCTGCTCGAGCGACCCGCGGGTCCGGGCGGTCGTGCTGACCGGCAACGGCCCGGCGTTCTGCGCCGGCTTCGACCTCAAGGAGATCCGCGAGGCCGACCGGCGCGGGGAGCCGTTCCGCCCGCCGATGGCCCGGCCCGGGCGCAACCTGTTCGAGGTGGTCACCGAGACCCAGGTCCCGGTGGTCGCCGCACTCACCGGGCACGCGGTGGCCGGCGGCTTCGAGCTGGCCCTCGCCTGCGACCTGCGGATCGCCGCACCCGGCATCAAGCTCGGCCTGCCCGAGGCGGCGATCGGGATGGGCGCCAACTTCGGCTCCGTGGTGCTGCCCAAGCGGGTTCCGATGGGCATCGCGATGGAGATGCTGCTCACCGGCGAGTACGTGACCAGCGAGTACGCCGAGCGCTGGGGCCTGGTCAACCGGGTCGTGCCCGCCGACGACGTGCTCCCCGCGGCTCTGGCGCTCGCCGAGCAGATCGCCGCCAACGCCCCGCTCTCCGTGCGGCGGATGAAGGAGACCGCGGTCAAGGGCGTCGACCTGCCGCTGTCGTCGGCCCTGCGCCTCGATGTCGGACCGAACCCCTACCTGAGCGAGGACCGCCGCGAGGGCATCGCCGCGTACCTGGAGAAGCGCCCGCCGCGGTGGACCGGCCGGTGACGGCGCGCGCGCCGGCGACCGGGCACAGTGGAGGCGTGGACGCATCCCCCGAGACCCCCGCCGACCTCGGCGCCCGCCGCGCCCGGCAGTACCTGCACCTGCTCGACGACGGCCGCCCCGACGAGGCCGAGCAGCTGCTGCAGAGCCTGACCGAGCCCCGGGAGCTGGTGTTCGTCGGCGCCGGCTTCACCCTGTTGGCCCGCCGGATCGGCCGCCCGCTGCCCACGGCGATGCGGGCCCAGGCGAGCACCCGGCAGGTGCGGCTGGGTCAGCTGCGCGACGCCAGCCGCCGGGACGTCGACGGCCTGCGCACCTGGCTGCGGGCGGCCGCCGAGGAGGTCCTGTTCGTGGCCGCCCTGGCCGAGCCCGACATCCCTGCCCGGCACCGGCTGCTCGACCTCACGCTGGCCGGCTGAGCCCGGCCCCGGCCCCGGCCGCCCGCGGGCGGCGGGCGG
>JAOPWO010000113.1 GCA_025965635.1 Modestobacter sp.
GCACTTCGAGCGGGTCCCGATGGAGGACTACCGCTGGGGCATCTTCCTGGCCGAGCGCGACCCGGACCGCAAGGTCAGCTTCGGCCAGCACAAGGGCGAGCCGGCCTGGCAGGAGATCCCGGGCGAGTACCGCTCCGACCTCCGCCGGCTGATCACCGTCCAGGGCGACACCGAGCCTTCCTCGGTCGAGCACCAGCGACACCTGGGCATGACCGCGCCCTCGCTGTACGACATGCGCAACCTCTTCCAGGTCAACGTGGAGGAGGGCCGGCACCTGTGGGCGATGGTCTACCTGCTGCAGGCCTACTTCGGGAAGGACGGCCGGGAGGAGGCCGAGCAGCTGCTCAAGCGCAACTCCGGTGACTTCGACAGCCCCCGCATCCTCGGTGCCTTCAACGAGGAGACCACCGACTGGCTGCAGTTCTTCATGTTCACCTACTTCACCGACCGGGACGGCAAGTACCAGCTCGGCACCCTGAAGGAGAGCGCCTTCGACCCGCTGGCCCGCACCTGCGAGTTCATGCTGAAGGAGGAGGCGCACCACATGTTCGTCGGGACCACCGGCGTGCAGCGCACCGTGCAGCGGACCGCCGAGCTGATGAAGGAGCACGGCACCGACGACATCTGGTCCTACGGCGGCATCCCGCTGTCGGTCATCCAGAAGTACCTCAACTTCCAGTACTCGGTGTCGATGGACCTCTTCGGCTCCGAGACCTCCTCCAACGTGGCCGGCTACTACACCTCCGGGCTCAAGGGCCGCTGGATGGAGACCCGTCGCAAGGACGACCACCAGCTGCACGACCTGACGATGGACGTGCCGATCATCGAGGACGGGCGGATGAGCACCAAGACCGTGCCGATGCTCACCGCGCTGAACCTCGACCTCCGCAACGAGTACGCCGCCGACTGCGAGAACGGCGTCCGGCGGTGGAACCAGGAGCTCGAGGACGCCGGACTCGAAGAGCGGCTGACCCTCCCCCACCAGGGTTTCAACCGCAAGGTCGGGGTCTTCTCCACGCACCACGTCACGCCCACCGGCGAGATCGTGGACGACGCCACGTGGGAGCGGACCGCGCACGGGTACCTGCCCAGCGCGGAGGACCGCGCCCGGGTCGCCGAGCTGATGGTCCCGCACTACGAGGCCGGTGACTTCGCCGGCTGGATCTCCCCGCCGTCGGTCGGGATCAACTCCCTGCCGGTCGAGTACGACTACGTCCGCTTCTAATCCGCCGGGACCGCAGGGTCACGACACCCGTGACCCTGCGGTCCCGCCCGTCCGTGAAGGGCTGTGCAGCGTGGCCACCCTCGAAACTGCAGCACCCGTGGTCTCCGGCCCTCCGGCCGGACCAGTCCCCCCTTCCGGCAGTCCTCCGGGTCTGGAGGTGTTCAACGCCGCGGAGTGGCTCCTCACCCGGCATGCGCGGGCGACGCCCGACCGGCGGGCGATCACCGCCGTCGACCTCGACGGCAGCGTCCGCACCCTCAGCTACGGCGAGCTGGAGGCGGAGGTGCACCGCTTCGCCGCGGCCCTGCTGGCCTCCGGCGTCCGGCCCGAGGAACGCCTGATCCTGTGCCTGGGCGACAGCCCGGAGCTGCTCACCGCCTTCCTGGCCGGCCTGCGGATCGGTGCGGTGCCGGTCCCGGTCAGCACCATGCTCAAGCCCAAGGACATCGCCGAGATGGCCCGGGACAGCCGGGCCCGGATGCTGGTGGTGAGCGCCGAGTTCGCCGCGCTCGCCCCCGCGGTCGGTGGCCTGCCCGACCTGGCCGATGTCGTGGTCCTGGCTCCCGACGCGCTGCCGGAGGTCGACGGGCCGCGGGTCCGCGACTGGGACACCTTCGTGGCCGCCGGGAGCGGCGAGCTCGACCGGGTCGCCACCCCGTACCCCACGGTGCCCGACTCCCCGGCATTCTGGCTGTACACCTCCGGGACGACGGGCACGCCCAAGGGCGCGATGCACCGGCACGGGTCACTGCGCGACACCGCCGAGACCTACGCCCGCGACGTGCTCGCCATCGGCCCGGACGACGTCACCTTCTCTGTCGCCAAGTTCTTCTTCGCCTACGGCCTGGGCAACACCCTCACGTTCCCGTTCTCGGTCGGCGCCAGCGTGGTGCTGGACCGCTCGCGGCCCAGCCCGGCCGGCACCCTGCGGGTGCTGCAGGACCATCGCCCGACGCTGTTCTTCGGGGGCCCCACCTACTACGCCGCACTGCTGGCCGCCGGGCTGCCCCGCGACGCCTTCGCCGGCGTCCGGGCCTGCGTCTCGGCCGGCGAGGCCTTCCCTGCCCCGCTGTTCGAGCGATTCACCAGCACCTTCGACGTGGAGATGCTCGACGGGATCGGCTCCACGGAGATGCTGCACATCTTCATCTCCGGGCGGCCGGGACGCACCCGCGCCGGTGCCACGGGCGAGATCGTCGCCGGGTACGACGCGAAGATCGTCGACGACGACGGGCAGCCGGTGCCCGACGGCACGCCGGGCAACCTGTACGTACGGGGCAACTCGGCGGCGACGGGCTACTGGTGCCGGACGGAGACCACCCGTCGGGTGTTCGAGGGCCCCTGGGTGCGCACCGGGGACACCTACGTGCGCAGCTCTGACGGCTACTACACGTCGCTGGGCCGCACCGACGACATCATCAAGGCCGGCGGCATCTGGGTCTCCCCCACGGAGGTCGAGCAGCGGTTGCGCACCCATCCCGACGTCCTGCAGGTCGTCGTGGTGTCGGTGCCCGACGTCGACGGGCTGGACAAGCCGGTGGCCTGCGTCGTCCTCACCCCCGGCTCGGCGACGACCGCCGATGAGCTCGTCAGCCACTGCCGGGACGGGCTGGCCGCCTTCAAGCGGCCCCGGCACGTCCTGGTCTTCGACGAACTGCCGCAGACGGCCACCGGAAAGCTGCAGCGGTTCCGGGTGCGGGAGCAGGCCCTGACCCTGATCGACGCGTCCCGGTCCGACGGCATGACCGCCCCCCTCCCCCCCTCGCTCCCCGGAGGCCCCGCATGACCGCCACGGACACCCTGACACCGACCGGCACGGCCGGGGCCGGCCGTGAGGTCGACGTCGACCTGCTCGTCGTCGGTGCCGGTCCGGCGGGCCTGTACGCCGCCTACTACGCCGGCTTCCGCGGCCTGCGGACGGCGATCGTGGACAGCCTCTCCGAGCCCGGCGGTCAGGTGATGGCGCTGTACCCGGAGAAGAACATCTACGACGTGGCCGCCCTGCCCGCGATCAAGGGCCGCGACCTCGTGGCGGGGCTGGTGCAGCAGGCCGCCCGGTTCGACCCGGTGTACGTGCTCGGCGAGCGCGCCGAGCACCTCACCAACGACGCCGGCCAGCGGCCGCGCCCGGGGGACCGGCTGCTGGTCACCACGGACCGCGGTACCCGCATCCACTGCGGCGCCGTCGTCGTGACCGGCGGCATCGGCACCTTCACCCCCCGGCCGCTCCCCGGCGGCGCCGAGTGGGAGGGCCGCGGGCTGACCTACGTCGTCAAGGAGTTGGCCGCGCACGCGGGGCAGGACGTCGTCATCGTCGGCGGCGGGGACAGCGCGGTGGACTGGGCGCTGGCGCTGGCCGACATCGCCTCCTCGGTGACCCTGGTGCACCGCCGGAAGAACTTCCGTGCGCACGCCGCCAGCGTCGCGGACATGGAGGCGGGTCCCACGGTGGTGGTCACCGATGCGCAGGTGGACTCGGTGGAGGGCGCCGACCGGGTGCACACCGTCCACGTGCGGCACAAGGACGGCACGGTCACCCCCTACAAGGCGCAGACCGTGATCGCCGCACTCGGCTTCACCGCCGACATCGGCCCCCTCGAGACCTGGGGCATCGACATCGTCGACCGCAAGATCCTGGTGGACACCGCGATGCGCACGTCGCTGTCGGGCGTCTACTCCGCCGGGGACATCACCGAGTACCCGGGCAAGGTCCGGTTGATCTCGGTAGGTTTCGGTGAGGCGGCCACCGCGGTGAACAACGCGGCCACCTATCTCGACCCCGACCAGCCGCTCTTCCCCGGGCACAGCAGCGACGACCCCGCCGGTATCGGCGCTGCCGCCGCCGTCTGAGCTCACCAGCACCAGAGGAGAACCCGTGCCCTACGTCATCGGCGCCGAGTGCATCGACACCACCGACATGTCCTGCGTGGAGGAGTGCCCGGTCGACTGCATCTACGAGGGTGACCGGAAGCTCTACATCAACCCCAAGGAGTGCATCGACTGCGGCGCCTGCGAGCCGGTCTGCCCGGTCGAGGCGATCACCCAGGACCGGCGGGTGAGCGCGGACAACGAGCCGCACGTCGCCGACAACCGGCGCTTCTTCGTCGAGCCGCTGCCCGGGCGCGACGCGCCGCTGGGGAGCCCCGGCGGGGCGTCGAAGGTGGGCCGGCTCGGCGTGGACACCGAGCTCGTCAGCGAGGGTTGACCCGCGACGCGCTGGACGGCGTCGCGTCGGTGCTGCGACCGCACGGGTGCACCCGGACGCGGCCGTGATCGGCCGGGTCGAGCTGGGGCCGGCGGTCGGCAGCCGGCGAAGTGGACGCAGGCCGTACCGGGTTCCGCGGCCGACACGAAGCCGACCATGAACGCGACGAGCTGCCCGTCGGCGCGTTCGACGAGCTGGCTCGTGCCGGTGACGTGCTGGACGAACAGCCGCGGCAGCCACAGCGCGCGCTCGCGGGAGCCGGCTTCCCCGCCGGATCCGCCCCACCGGTCGTCCAGGACGGCCAGGACCTGCGCGTGGTCGTCAGCACGTGGGCGGCGGGTCTCCAGCCCCTCGTGGAGCGACTCGGTCGTCGGCAGGACGTGTCAGCACAACCGGGATGGCGGCCAGCACCGACCGATGCCATCACACCCCCACCGTCAGGGGGGCCGCTCGGTCAGCGCAGCCCGCCGGTGGCCTCCACGATCGTGCCGGTGACCCAGCGGGCGTCCGGCCCGAGCAGGAAGGCGATCACGCCGGCCAGGTCGTCCGGGTCGCCGAGCCGGCGCAGCGCCGGGGCTCCGGCCATCGCCTCGATGGCCTTCTCGCTGGTGCCCGCGCGCAGCTGCGGGGTGTCGGTGGCGCCCGGCCGGACGGCGACCACCCGGATGCCCTGCCGGCCGAGCTCCTTGGCACCGACCCGGACGGCCGCCTCGGCCGCGGCCTTGGTCATCACGTAGCTGGCCTGCCGGGCCGGCGCGAGCTCGGCGGCCACCGAGGAGACGACGACCACCGCTCCCCCCTCGGGCAGCAGCCGGCCGGCGTGCTGCAGCGTGAGCAGCACCGAGCGGCCGTTGAGCGCCCAGGCGTCGTCGAGCTCCTCGAGGGTCAGGTCGGCGAGCCGGGTGTAGGTCCAGGCACCGGCGCAGTGCACGACGCCGCCCAGCTCCTCCCCCGCCGCCTCGAACGCGGCCGCCAGCGACGCCGGGTCGCGGACGTCGCAGTGCACCGTGCGGACCGCCGCACCGAGCTGGGCGCACAGCTCCTGCGCCCGGTCCTCGCCGGTGCGGTGCGTGAAGAGCACCGGCACCCCGTCGACCGCCAGCCGCCGGACCGTGGCCGCACCGATCCCGCTGCTGCCTCCGAGGACGAGCACGGTGCCCCGCTGCGCCGTCGATCCGCGCGCCATCAGACGGGGTCCAGACCCGAGTACACCCGCAGCGCGTTGCCGCCGAGCACCAGCGGGACGACGTCCTCGGGCAACCCGAGCGATGCCACGGCCCGGGCGTTGGCGGCCTGACCGGGCACGCCGGGCCAGTCCGTGCCGTAGATCCACTTGCGGGCCAGCCGCCCGAGGTCGAAACGGCTGTAGTACTCCGGGAGCCGCTTGGGGGGCAACCCGGACAGCTCGATCCAGACGTTCTCCCGGGACACCGCCAGGAACGCGGCGGCGTCGTACCACCAGCCGCGGCCGCCGTGGGCGAGCACGACCTGCAGGTCGGGGAAGTCCCGCAGCACCGCGTCGAGGTGCACCGGGTCGGCGTAGGCGTTGGTCGACCCGGGGAAGGTGCTGGTGCCGCAGTGGACGACCAGCGGCACGCCCCGCTCGACCAGCACGGCATAGGCGGGGTAGAGCGCGGCGTCGTCGGTGCGGAAGCCACCGTGCACGGGGTGCAGCTTCAGCGCCGCCGCGCCGTGGTCGAGCTGGCGCTCCAGCTCGCGGGCGATCGGGAAGTGCAGGTGCGGGTTGACGTTGGCGACCGGACGGAACCGCCGGGGGTTGTGCTCCACCAGCGGCAGCAGGTCGTCGAAGAGCTGGTAGCCGGTGGCCTTGGGGCTGTACTCGCAGAACAGCAACGCGACGTCGACGCCCTCGTCGGCGAACAACTGGTCCAGCGCCTCCGGCCGGGGCGTGCCGTCGGCGGCCCAGATGTCCGCCAGGATGCCGGGCCGGCCGAACCTGCGGGCCCAGTCGACCCAGGCAGGCGCGAGCGACGACAGCTGCGGCACGTGGACGTGCGCGTCGACGAGCAGGTGACCGTCAAGCACTACGGGCTCCGTTCTGCGGATGGGCGGGCACGGCCGCCACCGTGCCGGCCCCACTGTTCCACCGCCGTCCACGGTCGCGGACGCCGGGCTACACATCCCTTTCGTGTGACATGGTGTCGTGTAGCACGTCGCCGCGCGACCGGTCCCAGCAGAGGAGCTGCCCATGTCCGAGGTCCCGTCCCACATCGGCGTCATCGGCGGTGGCCGGATGGGCGCCGGCATCGCGCAGGTGTTCCTGGCCGCCGGCGCCCGAGTGGCCGTCGTGGAGGCCGGGGTCGAGGCCGCCGCGGCCGCCCGGGGCAGGGTCGCCTCCGGGCTCGAGGAGGCGGCCCGGCGCGGCAAGCTCACCGGCGAGGTCGGCGCGGTCCTCGACCGGCTCACCCTGGTCGGCACCCCGGCCGATCTCGACCCGGCCACCGCCCTGGTGGTGGAGGCGGTGCCCGAGCGGGCCGACCTGAAGATCGCCGTCCTCACCGCCGCGGAGACCGCGGTGGGCGCCGACGCGGTGCTGGCCACCAACACCAGCTCGCTGTCGGTCGCCGAGCTGGCCGCCGCGCTGCAGCGGCCCGCCCGCTTCCTCGGTCTGCACTTCTTCAACCCGGTCCCGGCCTCCAAGCTGATCGAGGTGGTCGTCGCCCCCGAGACCGCCCCCGCGGTGGTCACCGCCGCGCGCGGCTGGGTGCAGGCGCTCGGCAAGACCGATGTCGTCGTCCGGGACTCCCCCGGTTTCGCCTCCTCCCGTCTGGGCGTGCTGCTCGGGCTGGAGGCGATCCGGATGCTGGAGGAGGGCGTCGCCGACGCCGAGGCGATCGACGCGGCCATGGAGCTGGGCTACCGGCACCCGATGGGCCCGCTGCGCTCCACCGACCTGGTCGGCCTCGACGTCCGGCTGTCCATCGCCGAGTACCTGGCCAGCACCCTCGGCGACCGGTTCAGCCCACCCCAGCTGCTGCGGGACAAGGTCGCCGCCGGAGAACTCGGTCGCAAGACCGGCCGCGGCTTCCACACCTACGACCAGCAGCCCCCGGCATGAGCGGCGACGTGCTGACGGTGTCGGTGGCCCGTGGGGTCGCCACGCTGACCCTGGACTCCCCGGCCAACCGCAACGCGCTCTCCCGCGCGATGCGTGCCCAGCTGCGGGCCGCGCTGACCGGCGCGCTGGCCGACGACACCGTCCGGGTGGTCGTGCTCGACCACACGGGGCGGGTGTTCTGCTCCGGGATGGACCTGGCCGAGGCGTCCGGCGGCGCGGCCGAGGACCAGGGGGTGCACGAGTTCCCCGAGCTGTTGGAGACCATCTGGCACTCGCCCAAGCCGGTGCTCGCCGCCGTCCGCGGACCGGCGCGGGCGGGCGGGGTCGGGCTGCTCGCCGCCTGCGACGTGGTCGTGGCCGGGACGTCGGCCACCTTCGGCTTCGCGGAGGTCCGGATCGGCGTGGTGCCGGCCATCATCTCCGCCGTCGTGGTGCCCCGGATGGTCCGCAACGCCGCGCACCGGCTGCTGCTCACCGGCGAGGTCTTCGACGCCGCCACCGCTGCCGCCGGCGGCCTGGTCGACCTGGTCGTCGCCGACGACGACGTGGACGCCGCCGTCGCGGGCCAGGTCTCGGCCCTCGCCGCCGGTGCCCCGCTGGCGCTGGCCGAGACCAAGCGGCTGCTCCGCGCCGAGCGGAGCGGTCCGCTGGCCGCGCAGTTCGACGAGCTGCTGGGTCTCTCCGCCCGGTTCTTCGCCAGCGAGGAGGGCCAGGAGGGGATCGCGGCCTTCCGCGAGAAGCGCCCGGCCAGCTGGGTCCCCACCGGGGACTGACCGGCCGGTCGCACCCCTCAGCCCCCCGACCATCACCCCGCACTCCCCGGAGGCCCCCCGTGCGCGTCGTGCTCACGCTCAGCAGCGACCAGCCCGCCACCGCCGCCGAGGCCCGGGCGGCGGAGGACGCCGGCTACGACGGTGTCGCCACCGGCGAGCACCTGTTCTTCCACGGGCCGGTGACCAACGGGTTCATCGCCCTGGCCGCAGCGGCCGGTGCCACGTCGCGGATCCGGCTGCTGAGCTCGCTGACCGTGCTGCCGCTCTACCCGGCGGCCCTCGCAGCGAAGTTCGCCACCACCCTCGACCAGGTGTCCGGCGGGCGGTTCGACATGGGCGTCGGCGTCGGCGGGGAGCACCCGCCCGAGTTCGTCGCCGCCGGGGTGGAGGTCGGCGACCGGGGCGCGCGGGCCGACGAGGCGCTCGAGCTGCTCCGCGCGCTGTGGGCCGGCGGAGGAGTCGACTTCGCCGGCCGGTTCGCCACCGTCCCCGGGCTGGCCCTCGACCCGGGGCCCGTACAGCCGGGCGGACCGCCCATCTGGCTGGGTGGCCGGCGGCCGCCGGCGATCCGCCGGGCGGGGCGGCACGCCGACGTCTGGATGCCGTACATGTACACGCCCGAGCAGGTCGCCCGGAGCCTGGCCGAGGTCCGCGAGGCGGCGGAGCAGGCCGGCCGGGACCCGTCGTCGGTGCGCGGCTCGGTCTTCTGCTGGGGCGCGGTGCACGAGGACCCGGCCACGGCCCGGCAGGACGCCGTCGAGACGGTCAGCGCGGTGTACCAGCAGGACTTCGCGCCGCTCGCCGACCGCTATCTGCTGCACGGGGACCCGGACCGGGTGGTGGCCCGCGCCCGGGAGTACGCCGACGCCGGCGCCGAGACGCTGGTGTTCTCCCCCTCGGCGGAGGGCGCCCAGCGGCAGGCCGCCGTCGACCTGTTCAGCCGGGCGGTCCTGCCCCGGCTGCAGGACTGACGCTCCCCGGCCCACCCCCCACCGCACGTCCAGCCACCGCACGTCCACGCCGTCCTGGAGGACCGATCATGTCGACCCCCGCACCCGCTCTCGAGTCCTACGTCGCCGGGCGGTGGCAGACCGGCTCGGACGACGGGACCACCGTGGCCGACGCCGTGACCGGCGAGCCCGTCGCCCGGGTGTCCAGCACCGGAGTGGACACCGCGGCCGCGGTCCGCTGGGGCCGGGAGGTCGGCGGGCCGGCGCTGCGGGCCCTCGGCTTCCCCGAACGCGCGGCGCTGGTGAAGGCGGTGGCGACGGTCCTCGGCGAGGCCCGGGAGGAGCTGTACGCGCTGTCCGCCCGGAGCGGCTCGACCCGCCGGGACTCCGCGGTCGACATCGACGGTGGCATCGGCACGCTCGCCGTCTACGCCAGCAAGGGCCGCAAGGAGCTGCCCGCCGGCGACGTCCTCCTCGACGGCGGCGTCGAGCCGCTGGGACGCGGGGGGACGTTCGCCGGCCGGCACCTGTACCGGTCCCGGGAGGGGGTCGCGGTCCAGGTGAACGCCTTCAACTTCCCGGTGTGGGGTCCGGCGGAGAAGCTCGCGCCCGCGCTGCTGGCCGGCGTGCCGACCATCATCAAGCCGGCCACCCCGACCGCGTACCTGACCGAGCTGATGGTCCGCCGGGTGATCGAGTCCGGCGTCCTGCCCGACGGCGCGCTGCAGCTGGTCTGCGGCAGTGCCCGGACGCTGCTCGACGAGCTGGGCGGCCAGGACTCGGTGTGGTTCACCGGCTCCGCCGACACCGCGGCCGCGCTGCGCCGGCACCCGGCCGTCACCGAGCGCTCGGCCCGGTTCAACGCGGAGGCCGATTCGCTGAACGCCTCGGTGCTCGGCCCGGACGCCGTCGCCGGGAGCCCCGAGTTCGACCTCTACGTCGACCAGCTGGTCACCGAGATGACGGTCAAGGCGGGCCAGAAGTGCACCGCGATCCGGCGCGCGTTCGTGCCGGCGGCCACCGTCGGCGACGTGGTCGAGGCGGTCGGGTCCCGGCTGGCCGGGATCGTGGTGGGCAGCCCCGCCGACGAGCGCTCGGACATGGGCGCCCTGGTCAGCCTGGCGCAGCGGGACGACGTCCGGCAGGCCGTGGCCCGGCTGGCCGGCGCCGGCACGATCACCTTCGGCGACCCGGCGGCCACCGATGTCGCGGGGGCCGACGACGTGACCGGGGCGTTCCTGTCCCCGCTGCTGCTGCGCTGCGACGACCCGGACCGTCCCGAGCCCCACGAGATCGAGGCCTTCGGCCCGGTGAGCACGGTGCTGGCCTACACCGGGACGGCGGACGTCGTCGGCCAGCTCGCCCGCGGTGGCGGCAGCCTCGTCGCCTCGGTGGTGACCGCGGACGCCGCCTTCGCGCGGGACGTCGTGCTGGGCGCCGGCGCCCACCACGGCCGGATGCTGGTGCTGGACCGGCACTCCGCCGCCGAGAACACCGGCCACGGCATCCCGATGCCGCAGCTCGTGCACGGCGGACCGGGCCGGGCCGGCGGCGGCGAGGAGGAGGGCGGGATCCGCGCCGTCCAGCACCACATGCAGCGCGTCGCGGTCCAGGGCAGCCCGGCGTTCCTGGAGTCCCTCACCGGGTCGGCGCAGTGACCGGGGACGGACGCTGGTTCGCCGACTACGTACCCGGCACGACGAGCGAGTTCGGGCCGATCCAGGTCGACGAGGCCGAGGTGGTCGAGTTCGCCCGCAGGTTCGACCCCCAGCCCTTCCACGTCGACGCCGAGGCCGCGGCGGCCGGCCCCTACGGCGGGCTGATCGCCAGCGGCTGGCACACCTGCGCCCTGATGATGCGGCTGCTGGCCGACGAGTACCTCTCGCCGGTGTCCAGCCTGGGCTCCCCCGGCATCGACGAGCTGCGCTGGCTGCGGCCCGTCCGGCCCGGCGACGAGCTGACCCTGCGGACCACGGTCGAGGACACCCGGGTCTCGCGGACCAAGCCCGACCGGGGCGTGCTCACCACCCGCATCGAGATGGTCGACCGGGCCGGTGAGGTGGTGCTGCGGATGGTGGCCACGAACCTGGTCCGCGTCCGACCGTCCTAGGACATCACTGGGGATGTTCTTTCTTTTCGTGTAGAACGGGGTGACGCGACCAGAGGAGAGACCGTGGCCCCGCTCGAGAACCGCTACACCCGCCTGGTGGGCATCCAGCACCCGATCGTCCAGGA
>JAOPWO010000133.1 GCA_025965635.1 Modestobacter sp.
CTCGAGCCGCTCGTGCTCGAGGCCGGCGGCCAGCCGGCCACCGCGGTGCGCGCATGGGGGCACGTGCACCTGTTCTCCCCGTGGGAGTACGACGTCGACGAGGCTGCGGCCCGGCTGCTGCAGCGGACCGGGTGGGAGTTCCCCGACCGGGAGGAGCTGCCCACCGCCGCCGAGCTGGTCGACCGCTACCTGGCCCCACTGGCGGCCACGCCGCAGCTGGCCGGGCGCATCCGCACCGGCACCCGGGTGGTCGCGGTGTCCCGCGTCGGGGCCGACAAGGCCCGCACGGTCGGCCGGGCGGGCCGGCCCTACCTGGTGCGCACCCTCGTCGATGGCCAGGTGCAGGACCTGACCGCCCAGGCGGTGATCGACGCATCGGGCACGTGGGGGCAGCCCAACCCGCTCGGCGCCGCCGGTCTGCCGGCGGTCGGCGAGGAGCGGGCGACGTCCTGGCTGGTGGGGCCGCTGCCCGACGTGCTCGGCGGCGAGCGCGCGCGCTTCGCCGGGCGGCACACCCTGGTGGTCGGGATGGGCCACTCCGCGGCCAACACCCTGCTCGCACTCGTCCGGCTCCGGCAGGTCGAGCCCGGCACGCGGATCACCTGGGCCATCCGCGGTCGTTCCCCTGCCCGGCTCTACGGCGGCGGCGCCTCCGACGGGCTGCCCGCCCGCGGGCTGCTCGGCTCCGAGCTCAAGGCCGCCGTCCAGTCCGGTGCCGTCACGCTGCTGCGCGAGGTCGCCGTCACCGGGCTCACTCCCCCGCGCGACGCCGCCGGTCAGCTGCACGTCACCGGCACCAGCCGGGACGGCGCCGCGCTCGACCTGCACGTCGACGCCCTGGCGGCGGCGACCGGCTTCCGCCCCGACCTCGCCGTGCTGCGGGAGGTCCGCCTCGACCTGGACCCGGCGTTGGAGGCCCCGGCCCGCCTGGCGCCGCTGATCGACCCGGACCTCCACTCCTGCGGCACCGTCCCCCCGCACGGGCACCATCACCTCACCCATCCCGACGAGGGCTTCTTCCTGGTCGGCACGAAGTCCTACGGCCGCGCACCCACCTTCCTGCTGGCCACCGGCTACGAGCAGGTCCGCTCCATCGCCGCCGCGCTCGCCGGGGACGTGGCAGCGGCCGGCTCCGTGCAGCTGCACCTGCCCCCGACCGGCGTGTGCAGCACCGACCTGGGCGCCCGGGAGGCCGCCGGGACGGCCGGCGTCGGGTTCACCACCGACAGCGCGCACGGGTACCCGGCCGGGGAACCCGCGACGGCCGGGTGCTGCGGAGCCACGCCACCGCCGGTGACCGTCAGCGCGCCCGCGTCGGGCTGTTGACCCGGCGCGCCGACGTCGAGGACGCCGTCCGGCGTCCGCCCCGGCGGGTGCTGGCGGCGCTCTGCACCACTGAGATCGTCAGCTGGGGGGTCCTCTACTACGCCTTCCCGGTGGCGCTCTCCTCGATCACCGCGGACACGGGCTGGTCGGCGACGGCGACCACCGCCGCGTTCTCCGGCGGCCTCGTCGTGTCCGCGCTGGTCGGCATCCCGGTCGGCCGGTGGCTGGACCGGGCCGGGCCCCGGCAGGTGATGACCAGCGGTTCCCTGCTGGCCGCGCCCAGCGCCGTCGCGATCGGGCTGGCGCCGGACCTGGCCTGGTTCGTGCTGGCCTGGCTGGTGGCCGGCGTGGCCATGTCGGCGGTCTTCTACCAGGCCGCGTTCGCCGCGCTCACCCGCTGGTACGGGTCGGGCCGCGTCCGGGCGCTGACCACGCTGACGCTGGTAGCCGGGCTGGCCAGCACGATCTTCGCGCCGCTGACCAGCCTGCTGCTGGAGCACCTGGGGTGGCGGAGCACCTACCTGGTGCTGGCCGGTGTGCTCGCGGTGGTGACGATCCCGCTGCACGCCCTGGCGCTCAGCCCGCCGTGGACCCCGGCACCGGAGCACGATGCGCCGCGGGGCGGCGGGCCGGCGTCGGTGCGGTCGATCGTGCGCAGCCCCGGTTTCCTGCTGCTCTCCGCGACCCTGACCGTCACCGCGTTCGGCCTCTACGCGGCCGGCCTCACGCTCATCCCGTTGCTCACCGGGCGCGGGATGTCCGCCCCGCTGGCTGCGACCACCCTGGGGCTGCTCGGCGCCGGGCAGCTGCTGGGCCGGCTCGGCTACGCGCCGCTGACCGCCCGGACCACACCGGCCTCGCGCACGGTGGCGATCGTGGCCGCCTCCGCGCTGGCGCTCGCACTGCTGGCCGCCGTCCCGGGGCCCGGCCCGCTCCTCATCGCACTGGCCGTGGTGACCGGCGCGGTCCGCGGCGCCGGCACGCTGCTGCAGGCCACCGTCGTCGCCGACCGGTGGGGCAGCGCCCGGTACGGCGCGCTCTCGGGGTGGTTCTCCGCCCCGATCACCCTGGCCGCCGCGCTGGCTCCCTGGGGCGGTACGGCCCTCGCCGAGGCGCTCGGCAGCTACCCGGCGATGTTGTGGCTGCTCGCCGGGGTGGTCGCCGTCGCCGCGGCGGTCAGCGCCCGCTGGTGACCTGGAGCTCGGCGAGCAGGCCGCGGATCCGGCTCTCGATCTCGTCCCTGATGGGGCGGACGGACTCCACGCCCTTGCCGGCCGGGTCCTCGAGGGCCCAGTCGAGGTAGCGCTTGCCGGGGAAGACCGGGCAGGCGTCCCCGCAGCCCATCGTGATCACCACGTCGGAGGCCTCGACGGCCTCCGCGGTCAGCACCTCGGGACGCTGGTCGGAGATGTCGATCCCGACCTCGGCCATCGCGGCGACGGCTGCGGGGTTCACCTGGTCACCGGGGAGGGAGCCGGCCGACCGCACCTCGACGGCGTCGCCGGCCAGGGAGCGCAACCAGCCGGCGGCCATCTGCGAGCGACCGGCGTTGTGCACGCAGACGAACAGCACGCTGGGTGTTCCGGGCACGGTGCAGTCCTTGGAGGTCGAGGGGTCGGCGTTCGTCACGGGATCGACGCGTCAGCTGCGGGGGATCCGGCCGGACCCCGCACCTGCCGGTCGAGGTCGCACTTGCCGGGGTGGGGCGGACAGGCGTCGATGGAGGCGCTCGGTGGCGAGCCGGCCGCCACAACGGGCAGGTGGTCGACGTGCCGGTGCAGGGTCGCCTCGGGGGCCGGGAAGCCGTGCAGCGACGTCGCGGCGGTCATCGGGCGCCCCGGACGGCGTCGGGGACGGTCGGGTCGCCGGCGAACCAGCGGCGGGCCGACCAGAGGGAGACGTACACGAGGGCCACCAGGACCGGCACCTCGATCAGCGGGCCGACCACGCCGGCCAGCGCCTGGCCCGAGGTGACACCGAAGGTGCCGATGGCGACGGCGATGGCCAGCTCGAAGTTGTTCCCGGCCGCGGTGAAGGCCAGCGTGGCGGTCTTGGCGTAGCCGAGGCGCAACCGCATCCCGAGCAGGAACGAGCCGCCGAACATCAGGAAGAAGTAGGCCAGCAGCGGCAGCGCGATGCGGGCGACGTCCCAGGGACTGGAGGTGATGGCGTCGCCCTGCAGCGCGAAGAGCATCACGATGGTGAACAGCAGCCCGTGGAGCGCGACCGGCCCGATCCTGGGCAGGAAGGTGGACTCGTACCAGTCGCGCCCCTTCGCCCGCTCGCCGAACGTGCGGGTGAGGAAGCCGGCCAGCAGCGGGATGCCGAGGAAGACCAGCACGCTGAGCGCGATGGCCCACATGCTGAAGTCCGCCGACGTCGTCGGCAGGCCCAGCCAACCGGGCAGCACCTGCAGGTAGAACCAGCCGAGCACCGCGAAGGCGAGGATCTGGAACACCGAGTTGATCGCCACCAGGACCGCGGCGGCCTCGCGGTCGCCGCAGGACAGGTCGTTCCAGATCAGCACCATCGCGATGCAGCGGGCCAGCCCGACGATGACCAGCCCGGTGCGGTACTCGGGCAGGTCGGGCAGCAGCAGCCAGGCCAGGGCGAACATCAGCGCCGGGCCGACCAGCCAGTTCAACACCAGCGAGGCGGCCAGCAGCCTCCGGTCGCCGGTGACCCGGTCCAGCTCGGAGTACCGGACCTTGGCCAGCACCGGGTACATCATCAGCAGCAGCCCGATGGCGATCGGCAGGCTGATGCCGCCGACCTGGACGGCGTCCAGCGCGTCGTCCAGCCCGGGGACGAACCGGCCGAGCAGCAGCCCGAGTGCCATGGCCGCGACGATCCACACCGGCAGGAACCGGTCCCACGTACCCAGCCGCTGCATCACCGGGGCATCGACGGCGGTGCCCGGCAGGGCGGTCTCGCGGACGGCGTCGCTCACGCCTCCGCCCCGACGAGAGCGCTGGTCGAGAAGAGGTCGGCCACCGCGGCGAGGGCCTGTGCCCGGACGGCGTAGTACACCCACACGCCGCGCTTCTCGCGGTCGAGCACGCCGGCCGAGTGCAGCACCTTGAGGTGGTGGCTGATGGTGGCCTGGGTCTGGTCGAACGCCTCGTTCAGGTCGCACACGCAGGCCTCCCCCGTGGCACTGGAGGCGATCAGGCTGACCAACCGCAGGCGGACCGGGTCGGCCAGGGCCTTGAGCAGCGGGACGACCTGCTCGGCCTCCTCGGCGCTCAGCGAACTGCCGGTGAGCGGGGTGCAGCAGGCCGAGGGGAGGTCGGTGGGCGGGAGCGTGCGTGCCGTGGTCATCGACCCCCATCGTAATGATGCCCGTCGATGGATCGGCACCGACCAGGTGCACCGGTGCGCGGACGTCCCTCGATCCCGGGCCGGGGCCACCTGCCGCGCGGCAGTTCACCGGACCGACGTGCCGTGTCTCACGTCCGGTGGCCGAGAGATCAGGGCTCGTTCACCCGGCGTTCACCGAGCCACCCGGATCCGTCCACCTCGCCTGCCTAGCGTCCTCACTGTTGGACACCGGCCCGGCTCCGACGACCGGGCACCCCCCAGTGAAAGGCCCCGAGTTGAAGCTCAGCACCACGACGCGCACCGCGGCTGTGTCCGCAGCGCTCGCCGGCACTCTCGCGCTGACCGCCTGCGGTGCGGCGAACGAGCGCAGCGGCACCAGCTCCGAGGGCAGCGGCAGCAGCGCCGAGCAGCTCACCGGCGACCTGGTCGGCGCCGGCTCGAGCGCGCAGCAGGCCGCGATGCAGGCCTGGCAGGCCGGCTTCAACACCGCCCAGCCCCAGGTGAACTTCAGCTACGACCCGGTCGGCTCGGGCGGTGGGCGTGAGCAGTTCCTCGCCGGCGCCACCGACTTCGCCGGCTCCGACGCCGCCCTGGACGACGAGGAGCTGACCGAGGCCGCCGACCGCTGCGGCGCGTCCGGCGTCTTCGAGCTGCCGAACTACGTCTCCGCGATCGCCGTGATCTACAACCTCGAGGGCGTCGACGAGCTGAACCTGGCCCCGGCCACCCTCGCCGGGATCTTCACCGGCGCGATCACGAACTGGGACGACCCGGCCATCGCCGCGGACAACCAGGGCGCGACGCTGCCGGACCAGGCCATCACGCCGGTGCACCGGGCGGACGACTCCGGCACCACCACGAACTTCACCGACTACCTGTCGCAGGCCGCGCCCGAGGTGTGGACCTCCGAGCCCGACGGTGAGTGGCCGCTGCCCGGTGGCGAGGCCGGCAACCAGACCTCCGGTGTCGTCGCCGCGGTCACCGCCGGCAACGGCGCGATCGGTTACGCCGACGAGAGCCAGGCCGGCGACCTCGGTGTCGCCAGGATCCGGGTCGGCACCGAGTTCGTCGCGCCGACACCGGAGGCCGCCGCCACGGTCGTGGCGAACTCGCCCACCATCGCCGGTCGCGGCGAGCACGACCTCGCCGTCGAGGTGAACCGGGCGACCACGTCGGCCGACGAGTACCCGATCGTGCTGGTCAGCTACCACATCGGCTGTGTCGAGTACGACGACCAGGCGAAGGCCGACGCGGTCGAGGCGTTCATCGGCCACGTCATCAGCGAGGAGGGTCAGCAGGCCGCGGCCGACGCGGCGGGCAGCTCCCCGATCACCGACGACGCGCGCAGCAAGGCCGAGACCGTGGTCGAGGCCATCACGGCCGCTGCCTGATCCAGGCGCGGCGGTGCGACGACCCGGGGTGTCCGACCAGACGCTCCGGGTCGTCGCTTCGCGTCACCAAGCCCAACCACCCGAACACCCAGCAGCACGTACCCGATGGAGCGACCGGTGACCACCAGCGCACCCCCCCGCCCTCCGCAGTCCCCGGACCGCCCCAAGCGCCGTCGGGGTGACCGCATCTTCGCCGGCAGCGCCACCGGCGCCGGCATCTTCATCCTGGTCGTGCTCGCCGGTGTCGCGGTCTTCCTGGTCGCCGAATCCTGGCCCGCCGTCGTCGCCCCCGCCGAGGACGTCTCCGGCGGGGAGGGCCTGACCAGCTACATCACACCGCTGATCTTCGGCACGCTGCTCGCCTCGGTGATCGCCCTGGTCATCGCCACCCCGCTGGCCGTGGCGATCGCCCTGTTCATCACCAACTACGCACCCCGCCGGTTGGCCGCCGGCCTGGGCTACGTCATCGACCTGCTGGCCGCCATCCCGAGCATCGTCTACGGCTTCTGGGGCATCTTCGCCCTGGCCCCCGCCCTGGTGCCCTTCTACGCCTGGGCCGAGCGCAACCTCGGCTTCATCCCGCTGTTCGCCGGCCCCGCCTCCGCGACCGGCCGCACGATGCTCACCGCCGGGATCGTGCTGGCGGTGATGATCCTGCCGATCATCTCGGCGATCTCCCGCGAGGTGTTCAGCCAGGCTCCCGCCCTCCACCGGGAGGCCGCGCTCGCCCTCGGCGCGACCCGCTGGGAGATGATCAGGATGGCGGTGCTGCCCTACGGCAAGTCCGGGATCATCGGCGGGGCCATGCTGGGGCTGGGCCGGGCGCTCGGCGAGACGCTGGCCATCGCGCTCGTGCTGTCCGCCTCGGGCGGCATCACGTTCAACCTGATCTCCAACAGCAACCCCTCGACGATCGCGGCGAACATCGCGCTGCAGTTCCCCGAGTCGACGGGCCTGCAGGTCAACACGCTCATCGCCAGCGGCCTCGCGCTGTTCGTGATCACGCTCGCGGTGAACATGCTCGCCCGCTGGGTCGTCACCCGGCGCGCCGACTTCTCCGGAGCCAACTGATGAGCCAGACCGTCTCGCCGCCCCGCACCGACCACCCGGACCTCCCCGGGCCGGTCCGCACCCGCCGGCGGCTGCCGCGGTACGCCGCCACGGGCCTGTACCTCGCCGGCCTCCTGCTCGGGGCGGTGCTGTCCGCGCTGTCCGGCTTCAACCCCGCGCTGACCGTCATCTACGGCGTGGCGATCGGCACGGTCGCCGTGTACGCCGCCTCGCGGGCCGTCGAGGGCACGCGCAAGGCCACCGACCGGCTGGTCACCTGCATCGTGGTGACCGCCTTCGGCATCGCCGTCGTCCCGCTGGTGTGGCTGTCCTACACCGTGCTCGATCGCGGCCTGACCCGGCTGGACGGGACCTTCTTCAGCAACTCCATGGTCGGCGTGGTCGGGGAGGGCGGCGGCGCGTACCACGCGATCATGGGCACGCTGATCATCACCGCGCTGGCCGCGGTGATCTCGGTGCCCATCGGCCTGCTGACCGCCATCTACCTGGTGGAGTACGGCAGCGGCCGGCTCAAGCGGGCCATCACGTTCTTCGTCGACGTCATGACCGGCATCCCGTCGATCGTCGCCGGCCTGTTCGCCTTCGCCCTCTTCACGCTGCTCTTCGGCAACGACGTCCGGTTGGGCGTGATGGGCGCGGTGGCCCTCTCGGTGCTGATGATCCCGGTCGTCGTCCGCTCGTCCGAGGAGGTGCTCAAGCTGGTCCCCAACGAGCTGCGTGAGGCCAGCTACGCCCTGGGTGTGCCCAAGTGGCGAACCGTCGTCAAGGTCGTCCTGCCGACCGCGATCGCCGGTCTGGGTACCGGAGTCACCCTCTCCATCGCCCGCGTCGTCGGGGAGACCGCCCCGTTGCTGGTCACGGTGGGCCTCATCACCAGCACCAACCTCAACCCGTTCGACGGGCGGATGGCGACCCTGCCGGTGTTCGCCTACTACCAGCTGACCCAGCCCGGGACAGCCACCCAGGCGTTCCTCGACCGCGCCTGGACAGCAGCACTCGTACTCATCATCCTGGTGATGGCGCTCAACGTCGTCGCTCGCCTGATCAGCCGCTTCTTCGCTCCCCAGACCGGTCGCTGACCGGACCGCCCAGAAGGACACCACGTGGCCAAGCGCATCGACGTCTCCGATCTCAACATCTACTACGGCAACTTCCTGGCGGTGGAGGGCGTGAACGTCTCCATCGAACCGCGGAGCATCACGGCCCTGATCGGGCCGTCCGGCTGCGGGAAGTCGACCTTCCTCCGATCGATCAACCGGATGCACGAGGTGCTGCCGGGTGCCCGCGTGGAGGGGAAGATCGTCATGGACGGCCAGGACCTCTACGGGGCCGACGTCGACCCGGTGAACGTCCGCCGGCAGATCGGCATGGTCTTCCAGCGGCCCAACCCGTTCCCGACGATGTCGATCTACGACAACGTGGCCGCCGGCATGCGGCTCAACGCCAAGAAGATGAAGAAGACCGACACCGACGAGCTGGTCGAGCGCTCGCTGCGCGGCGCAAATCTCTGGAACGAGGTCAAGGACCGCCTCGACCGGCCGGGATCGAGCTTGTCGGGCGGTCAGCAGCAGCGGCTCTGCATCGCGCGGGCGATCGCCGTGGAGCCCGACGTCCTGCTGATGGACGAGCCGTGTTCGGCTCTGGACCCGATCTCCACGCTGGCGATCGAGGACCTGATGACCGAGCTCAAGGAGCGCTTCACGATCGTCATCGTGACGCACAACATGCAGCAGGCCGCCCGGGTCAGCGAGCAGACCGGATTCTTCAACCTCAACGGCGTGGGTCAGCCGGGCCGGCTGATCGAGTTCAACCCCACCGAGAAGATCTTCAGCAACCCCGACGAGAAGGCCACCGAGGACTACATCTCGGGCCGCTTCGGCTGAGCCGGCCGGCTCACGCGCCGTCCGGGCCGATCTGCCGGGGGTCCGGGGTCCGGAACGCAGTGGCCTCCGGAAGCTTCACCGCCTCGGCCTCCTCCGGTGCGGGATCGCCGCCCGGAACCACGTCGGGCTCCTCACCGCCGATGCCGAAACCCGACGCCGGCGGGGGTGCGCCCGCGCCCGGGTCCGCGGCGGGGATGCCGTCGTCGTCCGGGCCGGAAGAGTGCGGGGGCATCGACATGCCCGCTGGCTACCCAGCCCCGGCCGCCGGACCCCTGCTGCAGGGAAAACACCGGCTGAACTCCGGGGGCCTGCTTCAGCAGGTGACGGGAGCCGGTTCCGGAGCGACCGGAGGCGGCGCGGGCGCGTCCGCCGGAGCCGCACCGGCGGCCGGCACGCCGATGGTCACCGGAACGACGGTCGAGTACCCGGGACCGATGACCAGCTGGACCGTCTCGCCGATCGAGTCACTGGGCTGCAGCACCGCACCGGGCACCGCCGCGGCCACCGTGCGCGCCTGCTCCTGGACGCCGGGCCCATGGCGGACGACGCTCTCGTTGACCGTCCCCGGCTCGTTGCCGACCGCACCCACCGCGAATCCCTGCGCCTGCAGCAGGTCGGCCACCCCTGCACCCAGACCCGTCGTTCCCGTGCCGTTCAGCACGTCGACGGTGATCGAGGCCGGCGCCGCGGTGAGGGCCTCCCCGGCGGGCGGCGCGGTCGGCCCGGCAGCCGGCGGCGCGTCCCCGG
>JAOPWO010000144.1 GCA_025965635.1 Modestobacter sp.
CCGGCGCAGCGCGGTCAGGCCGCCGGGGTGCACCCGGTCGGCGTCGAGCAGGACGGCGCGCACCGCGGCTCCGCGCCGGGCCAGCACGGCGCCGGCGTACAGCGCGTCCCCACCGTTGTCGCCGGAGCCGACGAGCAGCACCACGCGCACGCCGTGCGCCCGGCCGACCAGCCGGAGGCAGGCGGTGGCCAGACCGGTGGCCGCCCGCTGCACGAGGGTGCCGGCAGGGAGCCCGGCCATCGCCGCGCGTTCGGCCGAACGGACCTGGTCAGCGGTGTAGAGCCCGATCATGCGGGGGCACCTTCTGCGATGACCACGGCCGAGGCGATGCCCCCGTCGTGCGACAGCGACACGTGCCAGGAGGTGACGCCGAGCACCTCGGCGCGGCGGGCGACGGTGCCGCGCACGGTGAGCAGCGGGCGCCCGTGCTCCCCGACCGTGACCTCGGCGTCGTGCCAGTGCAGGTCCCCAGGCGCGCCGAGGGCCTTGGCGAGGGCCTCCTTGGCCGCGAACCGGGCGGCCAGCGACTCACCGGAGCGCGGGGAGCCGGAGGGGGTGTGCTGCTCGGCGGTGGTGAACAGCCGGTCCCGCAGCCCCGGGGTCCGGGTCAGCGAGGCGGCGAACCGCTCCACCGGACAGACGTCGATGCCGACCCCGATGATCACCGGGTCAGTCTGCCCGCCGCCGTCCTGGCCCGCCGACCGCCGACCCGTCCAGGGGCCGGCCCCGAGCTCGCGAGGGCTGGGGAGGACGGGGGCCGGCTACGGGCGGTGGGGGGCAGCGAGGTCCTTCACTCCACCGTCACGGACTTCGCCAGGTTGCGCGGCTGGTCGACGTCCAGGCCGCGGGTGGCGGCGATCTCGCAGGCGAGCACCTGCAGCGGCACGGTCGTCACGACGGGGGCGAGCAGGGTCGGCGTGCGCGGGACCCTGATCAGGTGGTCGGCGTAGGGGACGACGTCGTCGTCGCCCTCCTCGGCGATCACGATGGTCCGCGCACCGCGGGCCCGGACCTCCTGGATGTTGCTGACCACCTTGCCGTGCACCGACTCCCGGCTCAACGGCGACGGGACGATGATCACGACCGGGGTGCCCTGGTCGACGAGCGCGATCGACCCGTGCTTGAGCTCACCGGCGGCGAAGCCCTCGGCGTGGATGTAGGCCAGCTCCTTGAGCTTGAGCGCCCCCTCCAGGGCCACCGGGTAGCCGACGTGCCGGCCCAGGAACAGCAGCGTGTTCTCGGTGGCCAGCGACCGGGCGAGCTCGCGCACCGGCTCCATGGTGGCCAGCACCTCGGTCACCTGGCCGGGCAGCGCGCGCAGGTCGTCGACGATCGCGGCGACCTCGTCGGCGTACTTGACCCCGCGCACCTGGGCGAGGAAGAGCCCGACGAGGTAGCAGGCCACGACCTGGGTGAGGAAGCCCTTGGTCGAGGCGACCGCGACCTCCGGGCCGGCGTGGGTGTAGAGGACGGCGTCGGACTCCCGCGGGATGGTCGAGCCGTTGGCGTTGCAGATCGCCAGGACCTTGGCCTTCTGGTCCTTGGCGTGCCGCAGCGCCATCAGGGTGTCCATGGTCTCGCCGGACTGGCTGACCACCACGACCAACGTGGAGCGGTCCAGCACTGGGTCGCGGTAGCGGAACTCGCTGGCCAGCTCCACCTCGACCGGGATGCGCGTCCAGTGCTCGATCGCGTACTTGGCGATCAGCCCGGCGTGGTAGGCGGTGCCGCAGGCGACGACGAAGATCTTGTCGACGTCGCGCAGCTCCTGCTCGGTCAGCCGCAGCTCGTCGAGGACCATCTCGCCGTTCTCGCTGAGCCGGCCGAGCAGGGTGTCGGCGACCGCCTTGGGCTGCTCGGCGATCTCCTTGAGCATGAACCAGTCGTAGCCGTCCTTCTCGGCGGCGGCGGCGTCCCAGTCGACGGTGTAGGGCTTGCTCGCGACCTCGGCACCGTCGAAGTCGGTCACCGCGACACCGTCGGTGCGGTCGATCTCGACGACCTGGTCCTGGCCCAGCTCCAGGGCCTGCCTGGTGTGCGCGATGAACGCGGCGACGTCGGAGCCGAGGAAGTACTCGTCCTCGCCGACGCCCACCACCAGCGGGCTGTTGCGGCGGGAGGCCACCAGCCGGTCGGGCTCGCCGGCGTGCGTGGCCACCAGCGTCCACGCACCCTCGAGCCGGCGGCTGACCGCGCGCATCGCGGCGGCCAGCCGGCCGCGACCCTCCGGCAGCCGGTCGTACTCGGCGGCCATCAGGTGGGCCACGACCTCGGTGTCGGTCTCGGAGGAGAACTCGACGCCGGCCGCCTGGCACTCGGCGCGCAGCGCGGCGAAGTTCTCGATGATGCCGTTGTGGACGACGGCCACGGCACCGTCGGCGGAGACGTGCGGGTGGGCGTTGGAGTCGGTCGGGCCACCGTGGGTGGCCCACCGGGTGTGCCCGATCCCGATCGTGGAGGCGGGGAGCCCCTGCTCGACCAGGTCCTTCTCCAGGTTGGCGAGCTTGCCCGCCTTCTTCGCCGTCGTCAGCCGCCCTTCGGAGAGGACCGCGACACCTGCCGAGTCATAGCCGCGGTACTCGAGCCGGCGCAGTCCCTCCAGGACCACGTCCAGCGAGTCCTTCGGGCCGACATACCCCACGATTCCGCACATTGTTCCGAGGGTACCGGCGGCCGACCACCCGCCGGGCGGATTCATCCGTACAGGTGACCAGCCTCGCTCCGGTCACCCTCTGCACGGAGGACTCAGCTCGCGGCAGCGACGACCGCCGCCAGCCGCTGGGCGGTGGCGTCGGCCTGCTCCTGGGTCGGGGCCTCGACCATGACGCGGACCAGCTGCTCGGTGCCCGAGGGGCGCAGCAGCACGCGCCCGGACGCTCCCAGCTCCGCCTCCACGGCGTTCACCGCGGCGGCGACGTCGTCACTGGCTGCTACCGCGAGCCGGTCGGTGACCGGCACGTTCACCAGGGTCTGCGGCAGCCGGTGGACGACGGAGGCCAGCTCGGCCAGCGACGCGCCGGTCGCGCTCATCCGGGACAGCAGGGCCAGCCCGGTGAGTAGCCCGTCGCCGGTGGTCGCCCAGTCCAGGAAGACCAGGTGGCCGCTCTGCTCCCCGCCCAGGCTCAGCCGGCCGGCGTGCAGCGCCTCGAGCACGTACCGGTCGCCCACTGCGGTGGTCTGCACGGTGATGCCGGCCGCCCGCATGGTGTGGTGGAAGCCCTGGTTGCTCATCACCGTGGCGACGACGGTGTCGTCGGTCAGGTTGCCGCTCTCGTGCAGCGCGAGGGCGCAGATGGCCAGGATGGCGTCGCCGTCGACGACGTCGCCGGCCGCGCTCACGGCCAGGCAGCGGTCGGCGTCCCCGTCGTGGGCGATGCCGATGTCGGCGCCGTGCCGGGCGACGGCCGCCATCAACGGCTCGAGGTGGGTGGAGCCGATGCCGTCGTTGATGTTCCAGCCATCGGGCTCGCCGCCGATGACGTGCACCTGGGCCCCGGCGCGCCGGTAGACCTCAGGGGCCACGCGGGCGGCCGCACCGTGCGCGCAGTCGACGACGACGCGCAGCCCGGACAGCGGCTTCCGCAGGGCGGACAGCACGTGGTCGACGTAGTCGTCGGTCGCGCCGGGCAGGTCCCGGACCCGGCCGATGCCGCCCCCGGTGGGCCGGTGGTCGGCGCGGCCGTCACCAGCGGTGACCTGGCGCTCGATGGCCGCCTCGACCGCGTCGGGCAGCTTGTGCCCGCCCCGGCTGAACAGCTTGATGCCGTTGTCCGGCATCGGGTTGTGGCTGGCGGACAGCATCACGCCCAGGTCCGCACCGGTCTGCCCGGTGAGGTGGGCGATCGCCGGGGTCGGCAGCACGCCGACCCGGAGCACCTCCGCGCCGGCGCTGGTGAGACCGGCGACGACCGCGGCCTCCAGCATCTCCCCGCTGGCGCGGGGATCGCGCCCGACGACCGCGACGGGACGCGAGGTCCCGTCGCGGTCGGCGAGCACACCGGCGGCAGCCCGGGCCACCGAGAGAGCCAGTTCCGGCGTGAGGTCGGCGTTGGCCAGACCGCGCACGCCGTCGGTTCCGAAGAGGCGACCCATGAGGTACCGGGGTCAGCGCTTGGAGTACTGAGGCGCCTTGCGGGCCTTCTTCAGTCCGTACTTCTTGCGCTCCGTGGCGCGGGGGTCACGGGTGAGGAAGCCGGCCTTCTTGAGCGCCGGACGGTCCTCGGGCTCGATCTCGATGAGCGCCCGGGCGATGCCCAGGCGGAGCGCGCCGGCCTGGCCGGAGACACCGCCACCGTGCAGCAGGCCGACGACGTCGTACTGCTCGCCCTTCTCCAGGATCACGAACGGCTCACGGATGAGCTGCTGGTGCACCTTGTTGGGGAAGTACTCCTCGATGGTGCGGCCGTTCAGCTTGAACT
>JAOPWO010000184.1 GCA_025965635.1 Modestobacter sp.
ACCGACCGCGCCCCCGGCCCCCCAGCACGAGCACCCGCTCCCCCGGCTGCAGCCGCGCCCGCCAGGACAGGCACGCCCAGGCCGGCCACCGCGGACAGCCCGAACGCCGCCACTGCCGCGTCGGCCACCGGCCGGGTCAGCGGCACCACCCGGGCACGTAGCGCACGCCGGGGCGGCCGAAGTACGACGTCCCGGAGGCGCAGAGCAGGTCCAGCGGGACCACCGGCGCCGCCGTCACCCGGACGACGGCCCGCCCCGGGCCGGTCACCGGATCGGGGCGCTCCCCCGGTTCCGGCGACCGGCCCGGCTGCCGCAGGACGGCGGCGCGTACCGGCTCAGGTGGAGATGTCGGGGTACGGCATGGTGACGTGCTGCATCGCCGCGCCGTACGCCCGCTGGTACTCCAGGGGGCCGTGGTCGCGCTCGAACATGGCGATGAAGAGCGTCAGGGTGAGGAACGGGTGGGCACCCATCTGGAACAGCGTCACGTGGTCGTGCTCGCGCAGCGCCGTCCGTTCCTCCTCGGTGAACGACAGCCAGGTCGTCTTCTCCGCCGAGACGACGTTCAGGATGGTGTTGGCCATCTCGGCCTCCCACCACTCCACCGTGCCGACGGGGTCCTCGCGGTATCGCTCGACCAGGTCGGGGTCCCGGTCGACCGTGTACAGGAACTTGTCCAGCAGGTACTTGCTCATGCGGGCGCTCCGTTCGGGTACCAGGTGAAGTAGGCCTCCATCGTGTGGAACAGGTCGAGGGTGTCGACGTGCGCGGCCTTCTGCCCCTCGCCCGCGACGCCCATCATCAGCATGAAGTCCATGAACCCGTGGGTGGCGTTGCCCGGGTGGTGCAGGCTCTCCAGGCTCACCTCGGCCAGGCAGCCCTCGATGTCGCCGCTGGCGATCCACTCGACGGCCTTGCGGTCGAACTCCGGGTCGGGCCCGTGCTCACCGAACTGGCGCGGCCCACCGAGCTCCAGCGAGAGGTGGCCGGTGCCGATGATGGCCACCCGCTTGTCGCTCTCCCAGGACTCGACCATCTCGCGCAGCGCCTTGCCCAGTTGCACGAAGCGCTTCGGCTGGGGCAGCGGCGGGGCGAAGATGTTGGTGTAGACCGGCACGATCGGTAGGTCGCCCTCGGGGCGCAGCGCGATGATCGGACAGGTGATGCTGTGATCGATCCGCAGCTCGTTGCTGAAGGCCAGGTCGAAGTCGCGGTCCAGGCCGTCGCGCAGCAGGTGGGCGGCGAGGTCCTCCTCGCCACGCAGCGTCATCTTCGGCAGGCCGAACTCGCGCTCCTCGTTGTACCAGTTGGCGTCGAAGAACGGCGCCTTCCCGATGAGGAACTGCGGCATGTTGTCCAGCCACAGCTGGTGGAAGTGGTCGCTGCCGACCATCACCAGCACGTCGGGCTCGGCCCGGTTCAGCGTCTCGGCGAAGGCCTCCTGCTTGGCGACCCACTCGTCGGCGAACGGGGGGCGGTCGGCACCCGTCGACGTCTTCGCCCGGTAGTAGAAGGGGTGGTGCGTGGATGCGATGACCGCGGCCAGTTCTGCCATGACGACCTCCGTTGGTGTCAGTTCTCCGAGATCATGCCCGGCAGCGGGTCCGGGACGAAGGGGTCCGGGTCGACGGACCGGTTGTTCAGGTCCACCGACAGGAAGACGTCGTTGCCGACCGGGTGCCGCAGCTCCTCGGCCAGCTGGCCGATCAGCCCGGCGGTGCGGGCCAGCAGCGCGAACCCGCGCAGCAGCTCCAGCGGCAGGCCGAGATCGGCCAGCGCCGCACCGCACACGCCGGCGCCGTTGAGCGGCAGGGTCCTGCCCAGCACCTGGGGGTGCACCCGGCCGATGGCGGCGAACAGCGACAGGTGGGGGCCGTACAGCCCCTCCTCGGCAGCGATCTGCAGCAGTCGCGGGGTGCGCGGGTCGCCCTGCTTGTGCACGTGGTGCCCCAGCCCGGGCACGAACCGCTTCGCCGCGCGCTGCGCCTGGACGGTCTGCAGGGCCAGGGCGTCCCAGCCCGCGTCGTCGGCGGGCAGGCCGCCCTCCACCCCGGTGAGCACGTCGTGCAGGAACCGGCCGCAGTCCTCGGTGACGCCCAGGAACCGCGACCCGCCGCCGAGCAGCCCGGCTGCCAGCGCGCCCTGCACCGAGTCCGGCGCCGACAGGTAGGTCAGCCGGGTGACGATCGCCGTGGGGGTGAACCCGTGGTCGGCCAGCGCGCCCAGCACCGCCTCGAACACCCGGGTCTCCCCGGCGGTGGGACGTCGCTGGGTGGCCAGCCAGAAGGCCAGCTCACCGAAGCCGACCGTGCCCATCACGTCCTCGGCCAGGTCGTGCCCGAGCAGGGTGATCTTCTCCAGGCTGGAGGCACCCAGGGCCGTCGCGTACACCGGGGGCTCGGTGCTCACGCCTGTCCCCCCGCGCGCTCGCCGGCCGCGCCGCCGACCGGGGCGGCCAGCCAGTCGCGGATCACCGCACCGTGCTCGTCGAGGCCGGGCGGCGGCAGCCGGTAGTCGGCCGGGGTCTCGGAGAACCGGATCGGGTTGCGCACCGACGGGACGGCGGCCCGGCCCTCGCCCACCGTGACCACCGGGTCCAGGCCGACCTCGGTGGCGAAGTCGATGCCCTGGTCGACGGTGTTGATCGGCCCGCACGGCACGCCGGCGCCGATGATGTCGCGGAACCACTGCATCTTCGTGCGGGTGCGCAGCCGCTCGACCAGCAACGGGCGGAGCTCTTCACGGTTGGCCGTGCGGTCCTCGTTGCGGGCGAACCGCGGGTCGTCGGCGAGCTCGGGCACGCCGAGCACCTCGACGAGCTTGCGGAACTGCCCGTTGTTGCCGGCGGTGATGATCAGGTCGCCGTCGGCGCAGGGCAGCGGCTCGTAGGGGAACAGGCTGGGGTGGCTGTTGCCCATCCGGAACGGGACGACGCCCCCGGCCACGTAGGCGCTGGCATGGTTGACCAGCCCGGACAGCGCGGAGGACAGCAGGTTCACCTCGACGTGCTGACCGCGGCCGGTGTCGTGCCGCAGGTTCAGCGCGGAGAGGACGCCGATCGTGGCGTGCAACCCGGCCATCACGTCGAACACCGAGATGCCCGCCCGGAACGGCTCGCCCTCGGGGTCGCCGGTGAGGCTCATCAGCCCGGAGATGGCTTGCACGATCAGGTCGTAGCCGGGCAGCTTCGCGCCTTCCGGCCCGCTGCCGAACCCGCTGATCGACGCGTACACGACGCCGGGGTTCCCCGCGGCGACCGAGTCGTAGTCGAGCCCGAAGCGGGCCAGCCCGCCCGGCTTGAAGTTCTCCACCACGACGTCGGCCCGCCGGGCCAGTTCCCGGGCGGCCGCGGCGTCGTCGGCGTCCCTCAGGTCCAGCGCGATCGACCGCTTGTTGCGGTTGACCCCGAGGTAGTAGGTGGCCACGCCGTCCCGGACGGGGGGCTGCCAGCTGCGGGTGTCGTCACCGGCCGGGCTCTCCACCTTGACGACCTCGGCGCCCATGTCGGCGAGCAGCATGGTCGCGTACGGACCAGCCAGCACGCGCGAGAAGTCAGCCACCAGCAGCCCCGCCAGGGGGCCTCGGCCGGGGTCGGCGCCAGGGACTCGCTGATGTGCGGTCATCGTGGTCTCGTACACCTCTCGTCCGCCTGACCGACATGCGGACGCATGTCCGTTCGGTCGCCCGAGTCTTCTTCGCCGGGGGATGGACTGTCAAGCCTCGGGGAGGTTCGCCCGCTTTCGGGCGTGGTACGTCTTGACAGCGGCGGACAGTCATCCCAAGGTCAGCAGAGAGCGGCGCTGACCACTAGACGGACGCTGGTCCGTGGCCGTCCGCTCCCATCCGAGGAGAGTTCATGAGCCACCCCGATGAGGCAGCCGACCAGACCCCCGGACAGCCCGTGGTCTTCCGCGGCGGGACCGTCCTGACGATGGACGACGCGCACACGGTGCTGACCGGAGGCGACGTCCTCGTCGTCGGCGACCGGATCGCCGCCGTCGGCACCGCCCTGGCCGTGCCCGAGGGCACCGTGGAGGTCGACGCCACCGGCGGCATCGTGATGCCGGGGATGATCGACACCCACCGGCACATGTGGCAGACCGCGATGCGCGGCTACGGCGCGGACTGGACGCTGACCCAGTACTTCGTCTGGTACTACCTCGAGCACGGGAAGAAGTTCCGCCCGCAGGACATCGCCGCCGGCAACCGGCTGGCCGCGATCGAGTCGCTGGACGCCGGCGTCACCACCACCGTCGACTGGTCGCACAACCTGCACACCGTCGAGCACGGCGAGGCCGCCCTCGATGGGCTGCGCTCGGTGCCCGGCCGGTTCGTGCTCGCCTACGGCAACATCCAGGCCGGGCCGTGGGAGTGGACCGCCGACCCCGCCGTCCGCGCGCTGCTCACCCGGCTGCGGGACGCCGGTGACGACCGGATGGGCGTGCAGATCGCCTTCGACGTCACCGGCGACCCGGCCTTCCCGGAGAAGGCGGCCTTCGAGGTGGCCCGCGAGCTCGGCATCCCGGTGACCACGCACGCCGGCGTCTGGGGTGCCACCAACGACACCGGCATCCAGCAGATGTACGACAACGGCTTCATGACGCCGGAGACGACCTACGTGCACGCGTCGACGCTCACCAGGGACAGCTACCAGCGGATCGCCGCCACCGGCGGCTCCATCTCGGTGTCCACCGAGTCCGAGTGCAGCGCCGGGCAGGGGCACGCGCCGACCGAGCAGGTCCTGCAGTACGGCATCCCGGTGTCGCTGTCGATGGACACCAGCGTCTGGTGGAGCGGCGACATGTTCTCGGCGATGCGCGCAACGCTCAACACCGACCGCATGTCCGAGCACATGGACGCCCACCTCAAGGGCGAGACGATCACGCACCTGCGGCTGCGGGCCCGGGACGTCGTGGAGTGGACCACGCGGGGCGGCGCGCACACCATCGGCCGGGACAGCGACCTGGGCAGCCTCGAGCCGGGCAAGAAGGCCGACGTCGTGCTGATCAAGAACGACTCCTCGCCGGTGTCCTTCCCGCTGCTCAACCCCTTCGGGCACGTCGCCTTCCAGGCGCAGCGGTCCGACGTGCACACCGTCCTGGTCGACGGCCGGGTGGTGAAGTCGGCGGGCAGGCTCGTCGGGATCGACCTCGCGCCGGTGCGCGCGGAGATCGAGGACACCATCGGGTACCTGCGTGCGGAGATCGGCGAGGAGGCATGGCAGGCCGGCATGTTCCCCGAGAAGCCCGCCGCGGAGGCCGCGATCCTCGACAACCCGTACCAGTACTCCGACTTCGTGGACGAGTCGAAGCGGTCCGGTGGCGAGGACCGGGTGCTCGGCCGATGAGAGAAGGGCCCCGGGGACGCGGCCGAGGGGGGTCGTGAGCTGATGGCCGGTCGCGGGGAGGTCCCCGACTTCGTCGAGGCGCTCGCCCGCGGGCTCGACGTGCTGGCCTGCTTCGACGCCGGCCACCGCACCATGACGCTGACCGAGGTCGCCACCGCGGCCGACCTGGCCCGGCCGACGGCGCGGCGGCTGCTGCTCACGCTGGCCGAGCTGGGCTACGTCCGGACGGTGGGCGGCGGGTTCACGCTGGCCCCGCCGGTGCTCACGCTGGGGTTGGCGTACCTCGGCGCCCTGGGCCTGTGGGACGCCGCCCGCCCCCACCTGGAGGAGCTGGTCGGGCGGACCGGCGAGTCGTCGTCGATCGCCCAGCTCGACGGCCCGGACATCGTCTACGTCGCCCGGGTGTCGGTGGCCCGGCTGATCGCGCTGCGGGTGGAGGTGGGCACCCGGTTCCCCGCCGTCCGCACCTCCCAGGGCAAGGTCCTGCTCGCCGCCCTCTCCCCCGCCGAGCTGGCCGAGACCCTGGCGCTGCCCAGCCGCGCCGGGCTGCCCGAGGTCCCCGGGCCGGCCGCCGGCCGGCTCGACGACGAGCTGACCGAGGTGCGGGCGCGGGGCTGGGCGCTGGCCGACGAGGAGCTGGCCCCCGGGGTGCGGTCGGTGGCCGTGCCCGTCCGGGACGGCACCGGGGCGGTGCGGGCCGCGATGAACGTGACCGTGCACGCCGGCGAGACCTCGATCGACCGGCTGCTGACCGAGCACCTGCCCCGGCTGCAGCGGGTCGCCGGGGAGGTCAGCGCCGACTGGGCGCGGTGGCA
>JAOPWO010000187.1 GCA_025965635.1 Modestobacter sp.
TGTCGGGCACCTGTCGTGCCTGCGCCGAAAAGTCCCGGACGGAGCACCCATGACCACCCCCCAGCCCGCTCAGCACGCCGACCTGCGTCCCGAGGCCGCCCCCACAGCGCAGTCCGCCCCGGCTGCGGCCGGGCCGGCGACCGGGCGCTCGCCGCTGCTGTCCCTTCCCGGCGCGGTGGCGCTGTCGCTGTCCGGCGGCGGCACCGGGTCGGTGGCCGCGCACTACGGCGACCCCCTGCCCGAGCAGCGCCGGCTCGCCGAGGGCGCCGGCATCGTCGACCGCAGCGACCGTGACGTCGTCGTCGTCCCCGGCGCCGACCGGCTGAGCTGGCTGCACAGCATCACCAGCCAGCACCTGGAGTCCCTCGGCGACGCCACGGGCTCGGAGGCGCTGGTGCTCTCGCCCAACGGGCACGTCGAGCACCACGTCGTGCTGACCGAGCTGGCCGGCACCACCTGGGGCGACGTCGAGCCGGGCACCGGCGCCGCGCTGCTCGCCTTCCTGGAGCGGATGCGGTTCATGCTCCGCGTCGAGCCCGCACAGGTCACCGATACGTGGGCGCTGCTGTCGCTGGTCGGCCCGCGCGGCGACGCGGTGCTCGCCGCCGCCGGGTTCCCGGTGCCCCCCGCCGTGGGTGCCGTCGTCCCGCTGGCCGGTGGTGGCTGGGCCCGCCGGATGCCCGCGCTCGGCGATGGCACCGCCGCCGCCGTCGACCTGCTCGTGCCGCGTGCGGACCTCGAGGCGCGGGCCGGAGAGCTGCTGGCGGCCGGTGCCGCGCCGGCCGGGCTGGACGCCTACGAGGCACTGCGGGTCGAGGCACGGCGCCCCCGCGCCGGCGTCGACACCGACCACCGCACCATCCCCAACGAGGTGTCGTGGCTGCAGACAGCGGTGCACCTGGAAAAGGGCTGCTACCGCGGGCAGGAGACCGTCGCCCGGGTGCACAACCTGGGGCGCCCGCCGCGCCGGCTGGTCCTGCTGCACCTGGCCGGCATGAGCGAGGTGCTGCCCGCGCCGGGTACGCCGCTGACCTCGGGGACGCGGGAGGTGGGCCGGGTCGGCACCGCCGTCCGGCACCACGAGCTCGGGGTGATCGCGCTGGCGCTGGTGAAGCAGTCGGCCCTGGGTGGGCAGGGCGGGTCTGGTCCAGCCGAGCTCCGGGTGGGGGAGACGGTGGCGGTGGTCGACGGTGACGACGCCCCGGCCGACCTGGATGACACGCAGGTGGCGGCCCGGGAGCGGGTGAAGGCCGTCCGGTCTGGGACCATCGGCCGGTGAGCGGAGCGGGTGGTGGCGCGGGGACGCTGATCACGCTCGCCCCCACGGGGGCCGAGTCGGCCAAGGCAGACGTCCCGGCGTTGCCGGTGACGGTCGATGAGGTCGTCGCGACCGCCCGGGACTGCGCGGCGCTCGGTGCGTCCGTCGTCCACCTGCACGTCCGGGACGTCGACGCCCGCCCCACCCTCGACCTGCCGCGGGTGCGCGAGGTGGTCGCCGCGGTGCGGGAGAGCACCGACCTGGTCGTCCAGCTGTCCACCGGCGGCGCGGTGACCGACCCGGCCGACGCCCGGCTCGCCGTGCTGGACGCCGAGCCCGACGCCGCCTCGCTGTCGCTGGGCACGGTCCTCTTCGGCCGTGACGTGTTCCCCAACCCCTGGGACCTCGTCGTCGAGCTGCACACCCAGATGCAGCAGCGCGGCATCGTGCCCGAGTACGAGGTGTTCGACCTCGGCCACCTGGCCACGCTGACCCGGCTGCTCGACCGGTACGGCCCACCGGCCGGGGGCCACGTGCACGTCGACCTGGTGATGGGCGTGCCCGGCGGGATGCCGGGGACGACGGCGACGCTGGCCGCGTGCCTGCCCGCGCTGCCACCAGGTGCCACCTTCGCCGCGACGGGCGTCGGCCGGACGTCGCTGCCGGTGATGCTCGCCGCGCTGTCGGCCGGTGGGCACCTGCGGGTCGGTATGGAGGACACGCTCAGCTACGCACCCGGCGACCCGGTGCGGGACAACGCCCAGCTGGTGGCCCGGGCGGCCGGGCTGGCCCGGATCGCGCAGCGGCCCCCGCTGTCCACCGCGGCGGCCCGGCAGCTGCTCGGGATCCCCGCCGGACCGCGCGATCCCGCCGACGACCCGCCCCGACCGCCCCGAGTTCCCGTGGAGGCTGCTCCGTGACCGCCCCGCCCCCCGTCCCCGCCGGTGGCACCACCGTCGACGACCTGCTCGAGCCCTCGTTCCTGGACGGCGTCGAGGACCTGTCGATGGCCGACGTCCGCGACCTGCGGCACCAGGCCGAGCAGGCCGAGGTGAACCTCTCCTACACGCGGCGGCTGCTGCAGGGCCGGCTGGACATCGTCCGCCGCGAGCTGCAGCGGCGCGCCGAGCACGACGGGCGGTCGCTGGTCGACCTGCTCCCGGAGATCCTCTCGGAGAAGGGCCGGGGCCCGGCGCACGGGCTGGGCCGGCACCAGACCGTGCAGCCCACCGCGCCCGAGCAGCTGGAGCACTGGGTCACCGCGTTGGCGCCCCGCGTCGACCTCTCCGACGTGCAGGAGCTGCCCGACGACCAGCTGGAGAGCGCTGCCCGCTCGCTGGGCGAGGGCGAGCGGAATCTGTCCGAGCGGCGCCGCGGCGTCCAGCAGGTGATGGACGCCCTGGCCGGTGAGCTGGGCCGCCGCTACCGCGACGGGCTGGCCGACGTCGCCCAGCTGCTGGCCGACGAGTCCCGGCACTGAGGCAGGACCCCCGTGCCCCCAGCTCGCCGCGGGACCCTGCGCGGGGATGGTTCCAGCACGTCACCGGCTCGCGGCGGGGCCCTGGCGGATGACCGGATGACGACGTGGCCGGACAACCCCGTCCTGGTCGAGGTCTGGCGCGGGGGGCTGGGCACCGAGGTGCTGGAGTCGGTCCACCGCGGCGCGCTCGTGGTGCTGGACGCCGGTGGATCGCCGCTCGCCACCGTCGGCGACGTCACCCGGCCGGTCCTGCCGCGGTCGTCGAACAAGCCGGTCCAGGCGACCGCGCTGCTGGCCGCCGGCTGGCAGCCCCGCGACGACCGGGAGCTCGCCATCGGCGCCGCGTCGCACAACGGCGAGGACGGGCACGTCGAACTGGTCCGGACGCTGCTGGACGGCGCAGGGCTCACGCCCGGCGACCTCGGCTGCCCGCCGGCACTGCCGGGGTGCGAGGCCACCCGTGCGCAGTGGCTGGCCGTCGGGCGGCAGCCCGAGCGGGTGGCGATGAACTGCTCGGGCAAGCACTCGGCGATGCTGGCGGCCAGTCTGGCGGCCGGCTGGCCGACCGCGGGGTACCTCGACCGCGACCACCCGCTGCAGCAGCTCATCGAGGCGACGCTGGGCGAGGCGGCCGGCGAGCCGGTGGCCGCCGTCGTCACCGACGGGTGCGGCGCTCCGCAGCACGCGCTGCCCCTCACCGGCCTGGCCCGCAGCGTGCTGTCCCTGGTGCAGGCCGGGCCCGGCACACCGGGCCGCCGGGTCGCCGACGCCATGCGGGCACACCCGTGGCTGGTCGCCGGCACCGGCCGCGACGACACCGACCTGATGCAGGGCGTCGACGGGTTGCTGGTGAAGGGCGGGGCGGACGGCGTGCACGTCGCGGCCCTGCCGGGTGTCGGTGCCGTCGCGCTGAAGCTCGACGACGGCGGCGACCGCGGTCGGCTGCCCGCGCTCACCGCCGGGCTGCGCCGCCTGGGCGTGCCCGCGGAGACGCTGGCGCCGTGGGCGGCCACCCCGCTCTTCGGTGGCGAGGACGTGGTCGGACAGGTGCGGGTGGCGGCCTCGGTCCTCGCCGGTTGAGGCGTGCGTCACCAACGCTAGCTCCCTGCTTGCAGGAGCTAGCACAGCGGGCTACCGTGGAGCGGTGCAGAAGACCACCGAGTTCGTCCGGGAGCAGGTGAGCACGGTCCGCGAGACCGTGGCCACCGCCGCCGCCACGGCGGCAGCGGAGGCTTCCACGGTCTCGGGGACGGTCAGCTCGCACGTGGGCGACTTCATCCGCAGCCAGCGCAGCGCCGCCCAGGTGTCGCTGCGCGAACTGGCCCGCAACGCCGGGGTCAGCAACCCCTACCTGTCCCAGGTGGAGCGCGGCCTGCGGAAGCCGTCGGCGGAGATCCTCGCCTCGATCGCCCGCGGGTTGAAGATCTCGGCCGAGACGCTCTACGAGCAGGCCGGCATCCTCGACCGGCGGTCGGGCAACGCCGGCACCGTGGCGGCCATCCGTGCCGACGAGGCCCTCTCCGAGCGGCACAAGGCCGTGCTCCTGGAGCTGTACGAGACCTACGCCCGCGAGCACGCCCGTGACCTCCAGGCGCCGGCCGCGAGCCCCGCACCCCAGGCTCCGCCCCGCACGTCCCCCCAGAACCCCTCCGAGGAGGAGCTGTCATGAACACCACCGACACCCTGAAGCACTACGGCGACGCCGTGGTCGAGCAGAGCCGCACCGGGCTGCTGGCCGCCATCGGCGCCGGGGACGCGGCCGTCGAGGCCGCCCGCGCCCTCGTCGAGAGCCTCCGCGCCCGCGCCGAGGCGCTGCCCGGCGAGGC
>JAOPWO010000189.1 GCA_025965635.1 Modestobacter sp.
CAAACAGTGACTGGGCCCGTCACACCGACTCGTTCACGAGATCGGTGGGGCCGAGCAGAGACACAGTGAACTGCGCTCGGAGAAGCCCTGGTGAGGCGTCGGAGGACGCGGGTTCGATTCCCGCCACCTCCACACCCCGCACTCCACGAGAGCCCGGCAGGTCATCGACCTCCCGGGCTCTCGCGCGTGGCGGGCCGCGGGCAGCCACGCCGTGCGCGGCCGGGCGTCAGCCATCGGGACGAGGTTCTCCGCGCCGACCACGTCGCGCCCGCCGTGGGCGCGGTCGGGCGGCCGAGGTGGTCCCCCCGTCCCGGCCTCCACCAGCGGCGCGACGCCGAGCCGGCGGCAGGTGGCCCCATCACGAGTACCACCCCGCGCGCCCGGACCACGCCGCCGCAGTCCAGGGTGAGGACGACGTCCTGGACTCCGCCGGACGACGGTGGTGCGGACTCCTCGAGCCTGTCCGGGGTGGACCCGCCGATCGATCCCGCTGGCCGCCCGGCGGCGGTGGCGCTGGCTGCACCTCCCCCGGGTAGGAATGGGCGCATGGAGTTCCGACACCTCGGCAGCAGCGGCCTCAAGATCAGCGAGATCACCTACGGCAACTGGATCACCCATGGCGGACAGGTGGAGGCCGACGCCGCAACGGCCTGCGTGAGCGCCGCCCTGGACGCCGGCATCACCACGTTCGACACCGCCGACGTCTATGCCGAGGGCCGGGCGGAGCAGGTGCTGGGCAAGGCGCTGGCCGGCGAGCGCCGCGCCGGCATCGAGATCCTCACCAAGGTGTACTGGCCGACGGGGCCGGGCGTGAACGACCGCGGCCTGTCCAGCAAGCACATCCGCGGGTCGATCGAGGGTTCGCTGCGCCGGCTCGGCGTCGACTACGTCGACCTCTACCAGGCGCACCGCTACGACTACGAGACCCCGCTCGAGGAGACGATGGAGGCCTTCTCCGCCGTCGTCCGCGCCGGTCAGGCCCTCTACATCGGCGTCTCGGAGTGGCGCGCGGAGGAGATCCGGGCGGCCAAGGTGCTGGCCGACGAGCTGCACGTGCCGCTGGTGTCCAACCAGCCGCAGTACTCGGCACTGCACCGCGTCCCCGAGGCGGAGGTCATCCCGACCTGTCGTGAGCTGGGTATCAGCCAGGTCGTGTTCTCCCCGGTCGCGCAGGGCGTGCTGACCGGCAAGTACGAGCCCGGGCAGCCGGTGCCCCGGGGGTCCCGGGCGACCGACGACAAGGGCGGCGGCGCCCAGTTCATCTCCCGCTGGTTGACGGACGACGTCCTCCAGCGGGTGCAGGAGCTCAAGCCGATCGCCGCCGACCTGGGCCTGTCGATGGGTGCCCTCGCCGTCGCCTGGGTGCTGCAGGAGCAGAACGTCGCCGCGGCGATCATCGGTGCCAGCCGCCCCGGGCAGGTGCTGGACAACGTCAGCGCCTCCGGCGTCCGGCTCGACGCCGAGGTGAAGCAGCGGATCGACGACGCGCTGGCCCCCGTCGCGCTGACCGACCCGGCGCTGACCAGGAGCCCCGATCCCCGCCCGTAGCGGGGCTCGAGCCCGGAGGAGTACCGCGGGGGTCAGGTCTGCGCGCGCGGCGGTGCGCCCGGCCGGTGGTGCCTGGCGACCCGGGCGGGGTGCGTGCCGTTCGTGCCGGCGGCCCGCTGCGCCGGGGTGATCCGGGGCAGCTCGCTGGTCAGCCAGCGCACCGGACGGCGCTGGGCCGGGCGTCGGGCGGCGAGGAAGTCCAGGGCGATCGCCGCCGTCCACGACTGGTCCTTGCTGCCCAGCACCTCGCCGGTGAGCGGATCGTAGTACTCGGCGAAGTCGCATTCGACTAGCTGGGACAACCCTGCCAGCCGCAGCGCGATGGCAGCAAACTGCTCACCCGACCGGTTCAGCGCCCACGCCATCAGCCAGTTGAGCACCGGCCACTGCGGGCCGCGCCAGTAGGTGCGCTCGCGGAAGGCCGGCGACGCGGGGGAGACCGACGGGACCACCGGCCAGCGCAGCCGCGAGTGCCCGCACCACCGCGGCCCGAGCAGCAGGTCACGCTGCCGGCGGGTGAGCGCCTCGTCGCCGCCGCACACCAGCGGCGCGAAGCCCGCGGCGCTCTCCACCTGCAGCCACGTGCCGGTGCGCAGGTCCAGGTCACGGGCCAGCCCGGTGGCCGGGTCGACCGACCGCAGCACGCCGGTGCGGAACCGCCGGGCGATCGCCCGTGACTGCTCCACCGCACCGGTCGCGCCCCCGCCGATGCCCAGGTCCTCCCCCATGTCGGCGAGCAGGTCGCTGGCCGCGGCCAGCAGGGCGGAGACCAGCACGTCACCGACGACGAAGTCGCCGGTGGTGCGGTAGGTCGCGTCGTCGTACCGGCTCCGCACCTTCTGCTCCAGCAACCACAGGTACCGGGCGTACTCGGCGTCGCTGGGCCGTTGCGCGGGGTCCGGTACGTGCGCCAGGTCGGCCCGGACGAACGGCGGCAGGTCGGGGCCGGGGTGCACGTTGGCGTACGGCTCGTCCCACCGCGGGGAATCGTCCATGCCGGACTCCCAGCCGTGGTGGATCTCCACCAGGCCGTAGGAGTAGGGGTCCCGGGCGGTGGCGAGGTACTGGTGCCAGGCCAGCCAGGCGTCGAAGGTCTCGACGACGAACTCCTCGGCCAGTCGCTGGTCCTCCCCGCCGCGCCGGCGGGCGTCGTGCAGGATCCGGGACAGCGCGATGACGTGGATCGGCGGCTGGCAGATGCCCGAGGTGAGCACCCCGGCCGGGCGGGCGGCGGCCACCTGGGTGCGCCAGCGATCGGGACCGGGGAAGTAGTCGCTGGGCTGGTGG
>JAOPWO010000222.1 GCA_025965635.1 Modestobacter sp.
ACCGTCCAGGTCTGATCGGAAGGGACCACGATGACACCCGACACCTCACCTCAGATGCACCTGAGCCTGAATCTCAGCGAATACGGTCGCCACGCGGGAGCGTGGCGCCACCCCGACAACGACTACACCGTCGTGCCGGACATCGGACGGTACGTCCACGCCGCCCAGGTGGCGGAGGGTGCGCTCTTCGACTCGGTGTTCCTGGCAGACAGCCCGCAGCACGCCACCACTCCGTCGGGCATCACCTCGACACGCGTCGATCCCTTTGCGGTCCTCTCGGCGATCGCTGTGGAAACGCATTCCGTGGGTCTCATCGGCACCATGTCGACGAGTTACAGCGAGCCTTACACCGTCGCACGCCGGGTCGCCGCACTGGACCACCTCAGCCACGGTCGCGCTGCCGTCAACTGTGTGGCCTCGGCCGGCGACAGGATGGCGCGCAATTTCAGTCTCGTATCGGAGCATCCGCATGCCCAGCGTTACTCCAGGACAGAAGAGCACCTGACCCTGATGGCCAAACTGTGGGATTCCGCCGGCACGGCGGACAGCGCGCCCAGGCCTGTCGACCACCACGGCGAGTTCTTCGACGTGACGGGATCGTTGGACATTCCACGACCGCCAGCGGGGCGCCCCGTGATCGTGCAGGCGGGCAACTCACCCGAGGGGCGCGCCGTCGCCGGCCGTTGGGCAGAGGCCATCTTCGCCGGCTCGACCACCATGCCCCATGCCCAGGAGTACTACCGCGACGTCAAGGCGCAGACAGCCGGCGCGGGGCGCGACCCTGACCACATCAAGATCCTTCTAGGGGTGTTTCCCTACATCGCCGACACCGAGACGGCAGCGCAGGCACTCAAGGCCGAACTGGACGAGTACCACCGCGAGCACGCCGACACGATCGGGCACCTCTCGGCCATCCTCGGTCTGGACCTGTCCACGTACGACCCGGAAGGACCGCTGCCCTACGCGGACCTGCCCACCCCCGGTCAAGGAAACATGGGTGGCTGGAGCATGGCCACCCTCTTCCCGCGGATGGCCCGGGAGGAAGGCCTCACACTCGGTCAGATCGCCGACCGCGCCTTCGTGGGCGGCCTCTCGAACCTCCAATGGTCCGTGGTCGGGACCGGCGAGCAGGTGGCGGCCGAGCTGGAGAGGTGGTTCCGCGCCGGGTGCTGCGACGGATTCGCCATCGTCGCGCCGATGACCCCCAAGACCATCGAGGACATGGCGCAGCAGGTGGTCCCCGAACTGCAGCGGACGGGCGTGTTCCGCACCGAGTACACCGGGAGCACGATCCGTGACCACCTCGGGCTGCCACCGGTCCTCGGCCTCCCGACAGCGGCACTCGTCCCGTGACGACCTCGAGAGCAGCGGAGGACACGTCCCGCGGACGGGCCACTCCAGCGGGCGCACCGCACCGGCACCGCCGCGCTGCCGCCGGCGACCAGGCCGGGCAGTCCAACAGGAGCAGCTCATGACGGTGGCCTTGGTCGTCGGGAACCCCAAACAGGCGTCACGCACCCTCGATGCTGGTGTCGCGCTGGCCACCGCCCTGACCGATGGCCCTCCGGACGTGGTGATCGACGTCGCCACACTGGGCGCCGGGCTCCTGGGCTGGGGGGACCAGCGGGTACGGGCCGCCGTACAGCAGGTCGCCTCCTCGGACGTCGCCGTGTTCGCCTCACCGACCTACAAGGCGACCTACACAGGCCTGATCAAGCTCTTTCTCGATCAGTTCGCGACCGGAGCGGGACTCCGGGGCGTTGTTGCCGTCCCCTTGATGCTCGGCGCCGGTCCGTCGCACGCCATGGCACCGGACCTGCTCCTCAAGCCGGTGCTGGTCGAGTTGGGCGCCACCTGCCCGACTCCCGGCCTGTACCTGCTGGACACAACCTTCGCCGAAGCTCCCACCCTGGGGGACTTCGCCGTCACCTGGGCCCCTGTCGTCGCTGCCACCGCTGCGGTGTGGAAGGGCAGCGTTCGATGCACGTGACCGCAGATCAGATGGACAACGAGGTGCTGCGCAGGGCCTTCGGCGCTTTCCCCTCCGGCGTGGTGGCCCTGTGCGCCGTCGTCGACGGCTCACCGCAGGGAATGGTCGCCTCCAGTTTCGTCACGGTCTCCCTCGACCCGCCCCTGGTGGCCTTCTGCGTCCAGTGGACCTCGACCACCTGGCCGCAGCTGGAGCACCTGCCCAGGATCGGAGTCAGCGTCCTCGGGGAGGCTCATGACACCGTGGCCCGCCAGCTGGCCAGCAAGGTCGGCAACCGCTTCGCCGACCTGCCCGTGGAAGTTGCCGCCGACGGGGCGGTGTTCCTGCACGGCGCGGGGGCCTGGCTGGACTGCTCGGTCGACCAGCTCTTCCCGGCGGGGGATCACGGGATCGTGCTGCTGCGGATGCACGCGTTGACCATCCACGACGGGATCTCACCGCTCGTCTTCGCCGGCAGCACGTTCCGCCGGCTGGCGGCGGTGGCTCCATGAGCCCTCGTTCCGACCCCGCACCCCTCGGTCAGCCGGCGTTCAGCGGCACCATTGCGCACGGTGACGGTCGCGCCAGGACGCTTGGGTCCCCCACCGCCGACCTGGCCGTGCCCGCTGGCGCCCACGCCGCCGCGGTCCCGGTCGGTCAGCGATCCACCTCCTACCGCCGCGAGGGCGAGCGGCCGCTGGAGGCCCACCTGATCGACTTCCGTGGGGACCCGTACGGCCGGAACGCCCGCGTCGATCCGACCCGGCGACCGCGCTCCCGACGCCGCTCCCACGGCACCGAGGAGCTCCTCGCCCAGCCGCGCCGCGGCATCCTGACCACCAGGGCCTGGATGCCCCTGCAGTGCCCGCCGGTCGGTGCCCATGTCGGTTGAGGAACCGCGGACGGCCACGATCAGCGAGGCGCTGGACAGCCTGCGCCAGGGCCGCCCGGTGCTGGTCCTGGACGCCGCCGACCGTGAGGGTGAGGGCGACGTCGTCCTGGCGGCCAGCACGGCGACTGAGGCTTGGATCGCGTGGACCGTCCGCCACACCTCCGGAGTGCTGTGCGCTCCGCTACCCGCGGCTCGGGCCGACCACCTGGGCCTGCCCCCGATGGTCCCCCACAACGAGGATCCTCGCGGCACCGCGTACACGATCTCCGTCGACGCCCGCGAGGGGATCGGTACGGGGATCAGCGCATCTGACCGCGCCCGCACACTGCGCGTCCTCGCAGCAGCCGACACCGGTGCGGGCGATCTGATCCGGCCCGGGCACGTCTTCCCGCTGCGTGCCGCGCCCGGCGGCGTCCTGGAACGCGCAGGCCACACCGAGGCCGCCGTGGACCTGTGCCGTCTGGCCGGCCTTCCTCCAGTGGCCGCGATCGCCGAGCTGGTCGACGATTCCGGACCGGCGAGCGGCCCGGCGGAGGTGCTGGCCCTGGGGAGATGTGCCGAGGTGCCCGTCATCACCATCGCCGCACTGATCGACCACCTCCGAGCGCACGCCGCGACCTCCCCTGCGGGGGATGCTCCCCCCGCCGTCGACCGGCCCGCGCCCCGGGTGCGTCGCGAGGAGCAGACGATGATGCCCACGCGCTTCGGCCGATTGCTGACCACTCTGTACCGAGACCTGCACACCGGCGCCGAGCACTTCGCCGTCACCAGCGGCTCCCCGGTGAACGACAGCTTGGTCCGGGTGCACTCGGAGTGCCTGACCGGTGAGCTGCTCGGATCGCAGCGCTGCGACTGTGGGTCGCAACTGGAATCCGCCCTGCACAGCATCGCACTGTCCGGTGGCACGATCGTCTATCTGCGAGGCCACGAGGGCAGGGGCATCGGGCTGGCCAAGAAGCTGGCCGCTTACCGCCTGCAGGACGGCGGCCTGGACACCGTGGACGCCAACCTTCAACTCGGCGCCCCGGCCGACGCCCGCGAGTACGGAGCGGCGGCCGCCATCCTCCAGGATCTCGGGGTCACCCGGGTACGGCTGTTGACCAACAACCCCGCCAAGGTCGCGGGGCTGATCCTCGGCGGCATCGAGGTCGTCCAGCGGGTGCCGCACCTGCCCGAGGTCCACGACGGCAACCGGTACTACCTCAGCACCAAGCGGGACAGGATGGGGCACCTGATGGCCTGACCCGGCTGGTCCGAGCCGACACGCACAGGGAAGTGCCGGCCCGGTGGTCCACGGACCCGGAGGGGCGTGCGCCAGCCGCGAGCTGTCCTGCCGCCGGCGTCGACCTCGATCTCCTACCGAGTTGATCCTCAGATCTCTGTGCCCGACCAACACGGTAGGGCAATCCTGCCGTTGCGATCGGGCGGCAGGCTCGGGCACAGCAACGGCCCCGGGGCGCTACGCCGAGACGGGCACGTCCGTCCCCCGGTCCCCGTCGCCTCATCCAGCAGCAATCCGCCGCATCCCGCAGCAAGAGGACGATGTCATGAGCTCGGAACGCGTGAGTCCCGCCGAATACCGCCTGATGGTGCGCCAGCGCAACGGCTTGGACGTGCGTCAGCGCTCGCCCATGCGCGTGCACAGCATGCTGCGCGCGGGCATCCGCCAGGGCCTCGTCGGCACGTCTGAGCAGTTGGTCGAGAGCGATCTCGTCAAGTCCTACGCCACCAGCCGCAACGCTGTCCGGGAAGCCATGGGTCTGCTCGTGGAGGAGGGCCTGGTCACCCGGTCCCCGCGGTACGGAACCGTCGTCGTCGGATCCATCTCCGAGGTCTCGCTGATTACCGGTCAGGCCTGGTGGCAGGACGGTGACAAGGAGACCTTCGAGTCGATCCGCCTGGACGCCACAGCGCTGCCGATGACGAAGATGCTCCAGACCTGGCTCGCCTCGGCCTCGGCCAGCGTCAACCTGGTCGAGTGGCTCCTGCGCCGCGACGGGAGCCCGTTCTGCGTGTACACCAACTACTGGACCGGCACGAGCACCCCTCGACGTCCGATCAACGAGCATTCCACCGATGACTTCTCCGAGCTCTTCCGGGACTACTACGGTGTTGCGCTGGGCACGGTCGAGCTGAACGTCGAGGCAGTCATGTGCGACGCCCGCATGGCGAAGATCCTCGACCTCGAGTCGGGGCAGCCCGTCCTGTTCCGCGAGCGACTCCTGATCGACAGTGAGGGAAATCCGCGGGAGTACAGCCACGCGTACTGGCCCGGGAGCAAAGTCTCCCTCCACCTGTCCACGCACGCCGACGGCGTGCTGTGCTGACGGCTCCGGCCACGACAAGAGGCGGGATCGCCGCCTCGGTGACGGTCCATCCGAGTGGAATTGCAGGGCGGTCCACGCAGTGATCAGTCCGCCGCGGATCGTCGCTGCCCAGCACCCCAGCCAACTGCTCCCCGAACTGGTCGCGCATGCTGCACCGGGGGCCGAGCTCGTCATCGATCATGCGGTCCTGGGCCCGCCCCCGTCGGCGGTCAGGGGTCCGCAGGCGCCCTTCCACCGAGGTCCGGCGGCGCAGGCGCGGTACGAAGAGCTGTTGCTGAGCGCCGACATAGTCCTCGGCCTCCCGGACGGTGGCCCGGAAGCGCTGGCCCGTCTGGTGCGATCCAGCGAGCGCCTCCGCTGGCTGCACACGTTCGCTGCAGGTGGTGGAGCCCAGATCCGACGGGCCCGACTGGCACCGCAGGACCTGGCGCGCATCACCTTCACTACATCGGCCGGAGTACATGCCCGCCCGCTGGCGGAGTTCTGCCTTTTCGGACTGTTGGCCGGCGCGAAGGACCTCCCCCGGTTGCAGTCGCTGGCGACGGAGCGCACCTGGGCAACCCAATGGGAGATGCGCCAGTTGCACCAACAAACCATCCTCGTGCTGGGCCTCGGCGGGATCGGCCGGGAGACCGCACGGCTCGTCGGGGCCCTGGGCGCGCGCGTCATCGGCGTCAAGCGGCGGCCCAGGCCGGTGGCGCACGTGGATGAGGTCCACGGCATCGAGGATCTCCCGGCGCTCGTCGGCCGAGCGGACGGCATCGTCATCGCCCTACCGTCCACACCCTTCACCGACGGCCTCTACAGCCGGGAGCTCATCGCCGCGACCAAGCCGGGGGCTGTTCTGGTGAACGTGGGTCGCGGCACCGTCGTGGACGAGCAGGCCATGATCGAGGCGCTGGCGTCGGGACATCTCCACTCCGCCTTCCTCGACGTCACGGCGATTGAGCCACTGCCGCCGGAGAGCCCTCTGTGGTCGATGCCGCAGGTGGTGGTGAGTCCACACATCGCGGCAGACGACGCTGGTGAAGACGACCGGATCGCGATGTTGTTCACCCGCAATCTCCAGCGCTGGCTCGCAGGCGAGGCGATGGACAACGTGGTCGACGTCGTCCACTTCTATTGAGCCCCCGGCGAGGGCAGCCCGGGTCCCCCGCCGAGGATCGCACCTCCGCGCCGAAGGCCCTGAGGTCGCGCGCCGCCTCAGCCGGCTGCTTCGGTGGCACGGTCGAGGCCACTGGGGACGTGTTCGACCAGATGACCCGCCGGCGCCACGCGGAGCCCTGCGCGAGGGGTGCGCCACGGACCACCGCGGCCCAAGGAACACCCGAGGGCCGCGGCGCCGACGACGCTCGCGCCGACGGCCGCGGCGCTGAAGCCGGCCGAGAGCGCCTCCGGCAGCTGAACTCGTGAGCCGTAACCGCTGATCCCCTGCTGGGCCAGGAAGGCGCTCACGACGACCAACGCACCCGCCGTACCGAGGGCCTGGGCGCTGTTGAACAGCACTGAGCGGATGCCGTTGGCCACCCCCCGGTGGTGGAACGGCAGGCCCGCCATGATCGATGCGGTGTTGGGGGCGGTGAACAACCCGTTGCCGACTCCGACCAGGGCCAGCCCGACGACGAGCACGGCCACGTCCGCGCCGGTGCGGCTGTAGAAGGCGAACAACGCCGCTCCGACCGTCGCCAGACCCGCACCCACGCTGGACAGCACGCGGGCCGAGAGCGCCCGGCTCAGCGCCCCGGCCACCGGGGAGGCGACGACCATTGCCAGCGCCAGGGGCGCGACGCGCAGACCAGCCTCCGCGGCGCTCAGGTCATGCACCAGCTGCTCGTGCAGCGCGACCAGGACCGTCAGTGCTGCGACCGTCAGCTGCATGCACATCGCCGCGCCGTAGGCGAGCCCGCGGGCACGATCGGCGGCCAGCGACAGGTCGACCAGCGGTGAGTTCGTGCGCCGCTCCACGCCCACGAACCCGAGCCCGGCCACGACCGCGACCGCGAGCCACACCAGGGCGGAGGGGCGCACATCTCCCCCGGAGACCCCGTTGACCGCGAGCACCAGCGCGGAGAGCGCGAGCGCCGACAGCGCGCCCCCTGCGACGTCGAACCGCTCGCGCACCAGCTCGCCCGGACGGGGAGCTCGCAGGACGAACCATCCCCAAGCCACCGAGGCGACGCCGAAGGGAACACTGATGAGGAAGATCCACCGCCATCCCGCTGCAGAGACCACGGCGCCGCCGATGACCGGGCCC
>JAOPWO010000260.1 GCA_025965635.1 Modestobacter sp.
CATCGAGCAGATGCACCCGGCGGACTACCTGACCACCCCGTACTACGAGCACTGGCTGCACGCGACCCTGAAGTACGTCGAGGAACGGGGCGTGATCGACCCGGCCGAGCTCGAGGCCCGGACCCGGTACTACCTCGAGCACCCCGAGGCGCCGCTGCCCGAGCGGTCCGATCCGGAGCTCGTCGCGCTGATGGAGGCCGTGGTGAAGCACGGTGGCTCGGCCCGTCGGGAACCGGTCGGCGAGCCGCTGTTCACCGTGGGCGACACGGTGCGGGTGGCCGACGACCATCCGCTGGGGCACACCCGCCGGGCCCGGTACATCCGCGGCCGCACCGGCGTGGTGGAGCGGGTCGCGGGCGCCTTCATCTACCCCGACAGCGCCGGCAACGGCGGCGGCGAGGACCCGCGACTGGTCTACACGGTCCGTTTCGACGCCGCCGACCTGTGGGGGCCCGACGCCGCCGAGCCGAACAGCTCGGTGTACTTCGACGCCTGGGAGCCCTACCTGCAGCGGGCGTGAGCCCCGCCGCGCCCCCGCAGCTCACCCTTCGTCGACCGATAGGAGTGCCATGACCACCGCTGAGACCTCGCCGCGCCCCACCACCTCCGGTGTCCGCAGCGAGGAGGAGACCGCCGCCCGGGTGAAGGCCCTGGAGGCGATGCTGATCGAGAAGGGCGTCATGAGCACCGACGCCGTCGACCGGCTCGCCGAGATCTACGAGAACGAGGTCGGCCCGCACCTGGGCGCCCGCGTCACCGCCCGGGCGTGGACCGACCCGGCGTTCAAGGTTCGGCTGCTGGCCAACGCCACCGAGGCGTGCGCCGAACTGGGTGTCGGTGGCCTGCAGGGCGAGGACATGGTCGTCGTCGAGGACACCGACACCGTGCACAACGTCATCGTCTGCACGCTGTGCTCCTGCTACCCGTGGCCGGTGCTCGGCCTGCCGCCGAACTGGTACAAGGCACCGGCCTACCGGTCCCGGATGGTGCGCCAGCCCCGCGCCGTGCTGCGCGAGGACTTCGGCTACGAGGTCCCCGACACCACCGAGGTCAGGGTCTGGGACTCCAGCTCCGAGCTTCGCTACTGGGTCCTGCCGCAGCGCCCGGCGGGCACCGAGGCGATGACCGAGGAGGAGCTGGTGGCGCTGGTCACCCGTGACTCCCTCATCGGCGTCGGCTCCGTGCTGCACCCGGGCGGCGAGCCCCGATGACGACCCGGGAGGACCTCGAGCCGCTGCTTCTGGAGTTGCCGCACCAGGAGGCCCTGCGCCCGGAGGGCGGGAACGTGTCGTTCGAGACCGCGTGGGAGATCCGCGCGTTCGCCCTGGCGGTGGCCGCGCACCAGAGCGGCCAGTACGAGTGGCCGCAGTTCCAGCAGGCGCTGGTCGACTCCATCCAGCGCTGGGAGCAGTCGGGGTCCGGCACGCCGTGGCGGTACTACGACCGCTGGCTCGAGGCGCTGGAGTCGTTGATGGCCGAGGCCGGCGTCGTGGCGTCCGACGAGGTCGACGACCGCACCCGGACGGTCCTCGACACCCCCCGGGACACCGGCCACCACCGCGCGCACCGCGAGCCCGTGGCGGTGGACCCGGCCCGCAGCTGACCGACCCTGGACCCCGCGGACCGGCTGCGCACAGCCGGTCCGCGGGGTTCAGGGCCTGGGGGTCGGCGCGTCGGGATCCCGTCCGGTGCCCGCGGGCACCCGCTGCGGCCCGGCCTCGAGCGGCAGCGGGGCGTCCTGCGGGTGCACGCGCACGGCGAGCAGTGCGACGTCGTCCTCGGTGTCGGGCAGGAACATCCGCTCCAGCAACCGGTCGCACAGCTCCTGCAGCGGGAGCTGTGCCAGCTCCTCGACCACCCCGCGGAGTTCCTCCATGCCCGCGTCGAGGTCGCGGTCGCGGCGTTCGACCAGCCCGTCGGTGTAGAGCAGCAACGCCCCGCCGGCGGCGATGGCGGCCACCCGGTCCACCCGCGGGGTGGCCGGGTCGACGCCGAGGAGCAGGTCCGGCGGGTCGCCGTCGAGCAGCGTCGCGACACCGTCGGGGCTCAGCAGCAGCGGTGGCGGGTGCCCGGCGGTCGACCAGCGGACCCGGGTCTGCCCCGCCTGCAGCTCCGGCCCGTCCTGCTCCAGCCGGGCGACCAGCGCGGTCGCCATCGTGTCCAGGTCCAGGCCGCGGGCCGCCTGGTCCAGTCCGGTGAGCACCTCCGCCGGCGGGCCGCCGGTGTGGTAGCCGATACCCCGCAGCAGCCCGCGCAGCTGTCCCATCGCTGCGGCGGCCCGGCTGTCATGGCCCACGACGTCGCCGATCACCAGCACGGTCGCCCCCTCCGGCTGGACGAAGGCGTCGTACCAGTCGCCGCCGATCTCCGCGCCGGCCGCGGCCGGGACGTAGCGGACGGCGATCTCGCAGTGGCCGGGCGCCGGCGGGGCGGTGAGCAGGCTGCGCTGGAGCGTCTCGGCCAGCTGGCGCTGCTGGCCGAACAGCCGGGCCTGCTGCAGGGCGAGGCCGGCCCGCCGGCCCACCTCCAGCGCGGTGTCGATCTCGGCCGGGGTGTGCGGAGCGCGGCCCGCACCGTTGAACAGCCCGAACGCGCCGAGGGCCCGGCCGCCGGCGAGCAGCGGGAGGACGACGCCCGAGGCCGGGGCGAGAGCGGCCAGCCGCTGCCGGGCCTCCGTACCGGGCAGCGCGCGTTCGACGAGGTCCGGCTCGATCGTGGGGAGCACCAACGGCCGTCCGGTGCGGATGACCTCCGCCGTCCCCGACTCGTCGGTGAGCTCGGCGAGCATGGCCCGGACGTAGTCGGCCAGCTCCGCGGTCCGGGCCGGGTCGGAGTGCGCGGAGGCCAGGTCGCGCAGCCGGCCGTGCTCGTCGGTGACGAACAGCCAGCACCAGTCGCCCAGTGCCGGGACCACCAGCTCGGTGAGCTGACCGATCTGCTCACCGATGTCGAGCGTCCCCGACAGCACCCGGCCGGCCTCCGCGAGCAGCTGCAGCCGGTCGTTGGTGGCCGCCATCTCCGCCACGGCGGCGTTCCGTTCCGCGTCGGCCTGCAGCCGCAGGACGCTCAGCGCGATCTGGGCGGTCAGCGCCTCGAGGACCTCGACGTCGTCGTCCCCGAACGGGTGCGGGGCGTTCCAGACCGCGACGAACGCGCCGAGCAGCCGGCCCTCCACCCGCAGCGGCAGGGCGGCCAGCGCCTGCGCGCCGAGCAACCGGGTCATCTCGGCCATGCGCGGGAAGCGGGCGGCCGCGGCCGCGGGATCCGGCAGCAGCACCCGGACGCCGTGGCGGGCGACCCACTGGGTGGGCAGCGAGTCGTCGAGCTCGATCTCCACGCCGTCGGGCGGCGCCGCGACGCCCACCTCGGCTGCCGCGACCTCGACGATGTCCTTGAGCCGGGACCCCAGGTGCACGCGGAGCCCGCCGTGCCGGTCGAAGACGGCCAGGGCCCCGGTCTCGGCACCCAGCACCTCGGCCCCCCGCAGGGTGATCTCGGCCAGCTGGTCGATGCGGCCCGCGCCGGCGAGCTCGGCGGCGACCTCGGCGATGGCGGTGGTGCGCTGGAGGGAGGCCAGCCGCGCCTCGGCGGAGTAGCGGGCCTCGGTGACGTCGACGAGCGCACCGAGCAGCCGGTCCGGCCGCCCGGCCGCGTCGGTCAGCACGCGTCCCCGGGACACCACCCAGCGCGCCGACCCGTCGCTGTGCAGGATCCGCATCTCGGCCGCGAAGTGGCCGCGCCCGGCGACGGCCGCGCTCATCGCCTCCTCCACCGCAGCCCGGTCGTCGGGGTGGACGTGCTCGAGCACGTTCTCCGTCGCGTCACAGCCCGGATCGCGGGCGAAGAGCGCCGCGCAGTGCTCGTCCCAGGTGGTCCGGCCGGTCGCCAGGTCCATCTCCCAGACGCCGACCATGCTGGCCGACAGGGCCACCTCCAGCCGGCTGAGCGAGCCGCGCAGCTCCGCCGACGCGGCGGCCAGCTCCAGCTCGGTGCGCACCGCCGCGGCCACCTCGGCAGCCACCGCGACGTCGTCGGCGGACCACGTGCGGAGCAGCGGCGACAGCACGGTCAGCGCGCCGACCGCGTGCCCGGCGAGCACCAGCGGCAGGGACACCAGCGAGCGCACGTCCCCGGCGGCCACGGCCGGCACCCCGGCGAACCGGCCGTCCGCTGCCGCGTCGGGCACCACGAGCGGGACGCCCAGCCGGGCGGCCACCACACCC
>JAOPWO010000287.1 GCA_025965635.1 Modestobacter sp.
CACGCTGATGCTCTCGCAGGGCACCCCGATGCTGCTGCACGGCGACGAGCTCGGCCGGAGCCAGGGCGGCAACAACAACGGCTACTGCCAGGACTCCCCGCTCACCTGGATCGACTGGGAGAACATCGACGAGGGCCTGCTCGAGTTCACCAAGATGGTCACCAAACTGCGCACCGACCATCCGACGTTCCGGCGCCGCCGGTTCTTCCACGGCCGCCCCGTGGGCCGCGAGGAGGGCGACCCGGTGCAGGACGTCGCCTGGTTCACCCCGGGCGGCGACGTCATGACCGAGGAGGACTGGGACGCCGGCTTCGCCAAGTCGCTGGCCATGTACCTGAACGGGCACGGCATCCGGTCGACCGACGAGCGCGGCGAGGACATCGTCGACGACTGCTTCTACCTGGCCTTCAACGCCTGGCACGAGGACATCGAGTTCACCCTGCCGCCGACGGAGTACGCCGAGGGCTGGATCGTCGTGGTGGACACCGCGGAGCTGGGTGAGGTGGAGCCACTGGAGATCAAGGCCGGCGACACGCTGACCGTCGCCGCCCGCGCCACCGTCGTGCTGCGCGCCGCCGCATGACCCAGGGGACGAGCGGGACGCCGGCCGGCGGCGACCGCCGCCGGCAGGCGCCGGCGAGCACCTACCGGCTGCAGGTGACGGCGGACTTCACCCTGGACGACGCCGCCGCGGTGGCCGGCTACCTGGCCGACCTCGGCGTGACGCACGCGTACTCCTCGCCGCTGCTCCGTTCGGCGGCCGGCAGCACCCACGGGTACGACACCACCGATCACGCGCACATCGACGAGCCGCGCGGTGGCCGGGCCGGGTTCGACCGGTTCGTCGCCGCGCTGCACGCCGCCCACCTGGGCCTGGTGCTGGACCTGGTCCCCAACCACATGGGCGTCGCCGACGCGCACGAGTCGGGTTGGTGGTGGGACCTGCTCCGCCTGGGCCGGGACAGCGCGCACGCCGACGCGTTCGACGTGGACTGGGACTTCGGCGGGGGCCGGGTCCGGCTGCCGGTGCTGGGCTCGGCCGAGGACCTGGCGAAGGTCGAGCTGGTGCAGGCCCGGACCGGGGGCGCCGTCGAGTGGGAGCTGCACTACTACGACAACCGTTTCCCGGTCGCGCCCGGGACGGCCCAGGCCGGCGACGACCCGGTCGCCGTCCACGCCCGCCAGCACTACGAGCTGGTCGACTGGCGGCGCGCGGACGCCGAGCTGAACTACCGCCGGTTCTTCGCGATCAACACCCTCGCCGGGCTGCGCGCCGAGGACCCCGCGGTCTTCGCCGCGACCCACGAGCTGGTCGTCGCGCTGGTGGAGTCCGGCGCCGTCGACGCGCTGCGGATCGACCACCCCGACGGCCTGGCCGACCCCCAGGGCTACCTGGCCCGGCTCGCCGGAGCCACCGGTGGCCGGTGGACGGTCGTGGAGAAGATCCTCGAGCCCGGCGAACAGTTGCCCGGCAGCTGGGCGGCTGCGGGGACGACGGGCTACGACGCGCTCGCCGAGGTCGACGGGGTGCTGGTCGACCCGGCCGGCGAACCGGCACTGACCGCGCTGGACACCGAGCTGGCCGGCCGGGAGGTCGACTACGCGCAGCTCGTGCACGACTGCAAGCGCGAGGTGACCGATGGCATCCTCGGCTCCGAGGTCGCCCGGCTGGCCCGGATCGTGGGTGAGCTGCCCGGGGTCTCCCCCGCCGAGCTGACCGAGGCCCTCGCCGAGCTGCTGGCCGGCTTCCCGGTGTACCGCAGCTACCTCCCCGACGGCCGCCAGCACCTGGACGAGACGGTGCACGCGATCCGTGAGCGCCGGCCGGAGCTGACCGCCGCGGTGGACGCCCTGCACCCCCTGCTCGGCACGGCCGGGACGGAGCTGGCCACCCGCTTCGAGCAGACGTCCGGGCCGGTGATGGCCAAGGGCGTCGAGGACAGCGCGTACTACCGGTGGGCGCGGTTCGTCGCGCTCAACGAGGTGGGTGGCGACCCCGCGCGCTTCGGGACGTCCGTCGCCGACTTCCACGCCGCCCAGCAGGTGCGGGCCGAGCGACTGCCGGAGTCGATGACCACGCTGTCCACCCACGACACCAAGCGCAGCGAGGACGTCCGAGCCCGGCTGGCCGTGCTGGCCGAGCTGCCCACCGAGTGGGCCGGGCTGGTCCGCAGCTGGCTGGACCGGCACCCGCTGGCCGACCGGTCCCTGGCGCACCTGGTCTGGCAGAACCTGGTGGGGGCGTGGCCGCTGTCCCGCGAGCGCGCGCACGCCTACGTGGAGAAGGCCGCCCGTGAGGCCGGCACCTCGACGACCTGGACCAACCCGGTCCAGGAGTTCGAGGACCAGCTGCACGCCCTGGTCGACGCAGCGTTCGACGACGCCACGACCTCCGCCGAGATCGAGCAGTTCGTGCAGCGCATCGCGCCGTTCGGCTGGTCGAACTCGCTGTCGCAGAAACTGCTGCAGCTGACGATCGCCGGCGTCCCGGACGTCTACCAGGGCACCGAGCTGTGGGACTTCTCCCTGGTCGACCCGGACAACCGGCGTCCGGTCGACTACGACCTGCGGCGCTCGCTGCTGGCCCGGCTGGACGAGGGCTGGGTGCCGCCGGTCGACGAGACCGGTGCAGCGAAGCTGCTGGTGGTCTCCCGGGCGCTGCGGCACCGCCGGGACACCCCCGGGGCGTTCGCCGGGTACACCCCGGTCGAGGCGACCGGGACGGCCACCGAGTCGGTGGTGGCGTTCGACCGCGGCGACGTGGTCACCGTCGCGACCCGGCTGCCGGTCCGCCTGGCGCGGACCGGCTGGGGTGACACCGCCCTCCAGCTGCCCACCGGCGCCTGGCGCGACCTGCTCACCGGCACCCGGGTCGTCTCCGACGCCCACGGGGCACCGGTGGGCGAGCTGCTCACCCAGCTGCCGGTCGCCCTGCTCGTCCGCGGCTGAGGCACCAGCGCACAGTCACGGGCCGGGGACGTTGCGGTGTTCCCGGCCCGGCCTGTCGCCGCCGCTCCTGCGCGTATGACGGAGCACGCCCCAGGCCGGGAAGCGGAACCGGCCGGTTTCGCTGAACATGGGTGCACGCCCGGGCCGCACCGGCCGGGCGTGAGGCACCGGACCGCCGAACCCCGTCCGCCGGCAGCCTGACACCGACCCACCCAGGACGGGGATGGGGAACCCACATCCGACGCGCACCGCGCGTCTCGGGGTGAAGCCGCGCCGCGCCCTCCCGGGCCCGGTCGGCCGGGCACCGATTCGCCCGAACCCGACAGCTAACCCCGCAGGCGGTGATCGGAGGATCACCCATGTCCCACCTCTCCACGCCGCATGCCCGGCGCACGGCACTCCGCGCCGGGACGGTCGCCGTCGGCGCCGCCATCGGGATCGGCCTGCTCGCCGGCCCGGCGTCGGCCGCGGAGCGCGACTGGACCGGCGTCGCCCAGTGCGAGTCCAGCGGCAACTGGCAGATCAACACCGGCAACGGCTACTACGGCGGGCTGCAGTTCAGCTCGTCCACCTGGCTCGGCCACGGCGGCGGTGAGTTCGCCGCCCGCGCCGACCTGGCCACGCCGGTCCAGCAGGTCACGGTGGCCGAGCGCGTCCTGCTCACCCAGGGCGCCGGGGCCTGGCCGACGTGCGGCAAGCAGCTGCGCGTCGGCTCCGCCCC
>JAOPWO010000347.1 GCA_025965635.1 Modestobacter sp.
CGCAGCGCCGACACCCACCTGCTGGTGTTCCCGCTCCCGCCGGAGTGGGGGGTCGACCTGTACCTCAAGGACGAGTCGACCCATCCGACCGGCAGCCTGAAGCACCGGCTGGCCCGCTCGCTGTTCCTCTACGCACTCTGCTCGGGGCAGCTGACCGAGGGCAGCACGGTGGTGGAGGCCTCCAGCGGGTCGACCGCGGTGAGCGAGGCGTACTTCGCCCGGATGCTGGGGCTGCCGTTCGTGGCGGTCATGCCCGCGGCGACCAGCCCGGAGAAGATCGCGCTGATCGAGTTCCACGGTGGCCGCTGCCACCTGGTCGCCGACCCGTCGACGGTCTACGCCGAGGCGCGGCGGATCGCGGTCGAGAAGGGCGGTCACTACCTCGACCAGTTCACCAACGCCGAGCGGGCCACCGACTGGCGGGGCAACAACAACATCGCCGAGTCGGTGTTCGAGCAGCTCTCCCTGGAGCGGAACCCGGTTCCGGAATGGGTGGTGGTGGGGGCCGGCACCGGTGGGACGAGCGCCACCATCGGCCGGTACGTGCGCTACCGCCGGCTGCCCACCCGGCTGGCGGTGGTCGACCCCGAGGGCTCGGCGTTCTTCCCCGGCTGGCGGGACGGCGATCCGGCCGCGTCCGGCCGCGGGTCCCGGATCGAGGGCATCGGCCGGCCACGGGTGGAGCCGTCGTTCGTCCCGACGATCGTCGACCGGATGGTGTGCGTCCCGGACGCCGCCTCGCTGGCCGCGATGCGGTACCTGGAGCGGGTCACCGGACGGCGGGCCGGCGCGTCGACGGGCACCAACCTGTGGGGCGCCCTCCTGCTGGTCGCCGAGATGGTCGCCGCGGGGCGCGGCGGCAGCGTCGTCACCCTGCTGTGCGACGGCGGGGAGCGGTACGCCCACACGTACTACGACGACGGATGGGTGGCCGCCCAGGGACTCGACCTGGCCCCGTACACGGCCACGCTGGAGCACTTCGCCGCCACCGGGCGGTGGCGGGCCCCGGGTGACTGACGACTACTCATTACCGACTAGTAACCTGAAAATCTGGCAGCAGGCGGGCGCCCGCCGCGCCCCGAACCCCCCGCGGAGGATGGTCTGACGATGAACATCGTCGTTCTGGTCAAGCAGGTCCCTGATTCCGGTACCGAGCGGAAGCTGGACCCGGCGGACAACACCGTCGCGCGGGCTGCCGCGGACAACGTGATCAACGAGATGGACGAGTACGCCATCGAGGAGGCGCTGACGGTGCGGGAGGCCCACGGGGGCGAGGTCACGATCCTGACCGTGGGCCCCGAGGGCGCCAAGGACGCGATCCGCAAGGCGTTGTCGATGGGTGCGGACAAGGCGGTGCACGTCTCCGACCCCGCGATGCACGGGGCGTGTGCGCCGCAGACGTCGGCGGTGATCGCCGCGGCGCTGTCGACGTTGGACTTCGACCTGGTGCTGTGCGGTGCGGAGTCCACCGACGGCCAGGTGTCGGTGATGCCGGCGCTGCTGGCCGAGCGGTTGGGGCTCCCGCAGCTCTCCGGCGCCCGCAAGCTCACGATCGACGGTTCGATGGCGCGGATCGAGCGGCAGACCGATGGCGGGTACTGGGAGGTGGAGGCGCCGCTGCCGGCGATCGTGTCGACCTGGGACACGATCAACGAGCCGCGGTACCCCTCCTTCAAGGGGATCATGGCGGCGAAGAAGAAGCCGGTGACCAACCTGACGCTGGCCGATCTGGGCGTCGACCCGGCCACGGTGGGCCTGGCATCGGCCACCTCGCAGGTGCTGGACTTCGCCGGCCGCCCGCCCAAGGGCGCGGGTGTGAAGGTCGCCGATGAGGGCGACGGCGCGGACAAGCTGGTGGGCTACCTGGTCTCCCAGAAGATCGTCTGACCCGGACGCCGAAGGAAGAGGAGATCCATCGTCATGGCTGAGGTCCTGGTCCTCGTCGAGCTCAACCCCGCCGGTCCCGGCGTCCGGAAGACCACCCTGGAGGTCCTGACCCTGGCCCGGGTGCTGGGGGAGCCGGCCGCGGTGGTGCTCGGTGCGCCGGGTACGGCGGCGGGTGTGCGCGACGTGCTGGCCGAGTACGGCGCGCAGAAGGTCTACGTCGCGGAGTCACCCGACATCGACGGCCACCTGGTGGCCCCGAAGGCCGAGGTGCTCGCGCAGTTGGTCGCGGAGAAGTCCCCGGCGGCGGTGGTGATCCCGTCCTCGCCGGAGGGGAAGGAGATCGCCGGGCGGTTGGCGATCAAGACCGGCAGCGGGTTCCTGACCGACGTCACCGACATCGCCGCGGATGGGACGGCGACGCAGGTGGCGTTCGCCGGGTCGACGGTCGTGCACTCGAAGGTGACGGTGGGGACGCCGATCTACACGGTGCGCGGCAACTCCGTCACCCCCGAACCGGCTCCGGCGGCGGGCACCGAGGAGACCGTGACGGTGCAGGTGTCGGAGGCGGCGAAGGCCACCCGGGTGGTGAACCGGATCGTGGAGCAGAAGTCCGACCGGCCGGAGCTGACCGAGGCCTCGATCGTGGTCTCCGGTGGCCGCGGGGTCGCCAGCGCGGAGAACTTCTCGGTGATCGAGGCCCTGGCCGATTCCCTGGGTGCCGCGGTCGGGGCGTCGCGGGCGGCGGTGGACTCCGGGTTCTACCCGCACTCCTTCCAGGTCGGGCAGACCGGCAAGACCGTCTCCCCGCAGCTGTACATCGCGGTGGGCATCTCCGGGGCCATCCAGCACCGGGCCGGCATGCAGACGTCGAAGACGATCGTCGCGGTCAACAAGGACCCGGAGGCGCCGATCTTCGAACTCGCCGACTTCGGTGTCGTGGGCGACCTGAACACCGTCGTCCCCGCCGCCACCGAGCAGATCACCGCCCGCCGCGGCTGAGGGAGGACCGCACCCTTCCCCCACGTCCCGCAAGCTCGCGCGGGCCCTGAGGGGCGGCCGTCGGCGTGGCGGGAAGGGTGCGGGTCCGACGGGGGTTGGCCGGGTCGTGGGTGGACCAGGGACGACCGGCGTGCTGGACGCCCGGCACAGACTGACGACGATCGGGCTGCTCCTGCTGGTCACGCTGGTGGCCTTCGAGTCGATGGCGGTGGCCACCGCGATGCCCACCGCGGTCACCGACCTCGACGGGCTGGTGTGGTTCGGCTGGCCGTTCACCGCCTTCCTCGTCGCACAGGTGGTCGGCATGGTCGTCGGCGGCGACGTCGGCGACCGGCAGGGGGCGCGAGCCGGCCTGCTGTGGGGGGTGGGCATCTTCGCCGTCGGGCTGCTGGCCTGCGGCCTGGCCGCGGACATGGCGCTGTTCGTGGCCGGCCGAGCGGTCCAGGGGTTCGGCGGTGGGCTGATCTCGGTCGCGCTCTACGTCGTCATCGGTCAGGCCTACGACGCCGGACTGCGGCCCCGGCTGTTCGGTGCGGTCGCTGCCGCGTGGGTCCTGCCGGCCCTCATCGGGCCGCTGGTGGCCGGCGCGCTGACCACGTCGGTCGGCTGGCGCTGGGTCTTCCTCGGCCTGCTGCCGCTGGTGCTCGCCGGTCTCGTGCTGGTGCTGCCCGCGCTACGTCAGCTCGCCGTCCCGGCCGACCCGCCGCCGGCCCGGGTGGCCCGGCGCTGGTGGGCCGTCCTGGCCGGGCTCGGCGTGGGCGCCCTCCAGTACGCCGGGCAGCGGCTGGACCTGCTCGCCGCCGTCCTGGCCGTCGCCGGCCTGGTCGCCCTGGTCGCCGGGCTGCGCCCGCTGCTCCCGCCGGGCACCGTCCGGGTGCGGCGCGGGT
>JAOPWO010000348.1 GCA_025965635.1 Modestobacter sp.
GGTCGGCGGCGGTGGCGACCGGCAGCTCGGCCACCACCTCGCCGGTGGCCGGGCCGACGACGGGGCGGGCGTCGCGGCTGCCGCGGCCGACCCACCGGCCGTCGATGAGCCGCGGCAGTCCGGGGTACCCCGCGAAGACGCTCCTCGTTCGGTCGGAGACGCCGCGGAGCCCGCCGCCGTCGTCGGTGCTGCGGTCCGGCGGGGTCAGTCGCCCGCTGTGCTGCCGGTCGGGGAGAACCCGTAGACGCCCATCGTGGTCTCGCCGGCCCGCAGCCGGTCCAGGTAGCCGGCCTCCTTCGCGGCCCGCCCGCGGGCGGCGGCGAGCACGTCGGGCACCTGGCCGGCGGGGACCACCACCACGCCGTCGGCGTCGCCCACCACCAGGTCGCCGCGGGCGACCGGCGCGACGCCGAGGGTCAGCGGCTCGCCCACGGTGCCGACGTCAGCCTTGCCGGTGCCGCGCAGGGCGACCCAGCTGCTCCACACCGGGAAGCCCAGCTGCTCGAGCTGGGCGGTGTCGCGCACACCGCCGTCGATGACCAGGCCGAGGACGCCACGCTGCTGGGCGGCCACGGTGAGCACCTCACCCCAGTACCCGTGCGGGGCTGCGCCGGCGTCGACCACCAGCACCTCGCCGGCGGTGGCCTGCTCCAGGGCCAGGTGCAGCGGCAGGTTGTCCCCCGCCGCGGTGCGCACCGGCAGCGCCCTACCGACCACCCCGGCCCCGGGCCACACCGGCCGCAGGGTGGCCGGCAGGTAGCAGTCCAGGCCGGAGGCCTCGTAGAGGGTCGCGCTGCCGAGGGTCAGCAGCTCGGCGCGCAGTTCCGCGGTCAGTTCCGGGAAGCTCATGATTCCTGCCGCTGCAGCAGGTGGTAGCCGTGCTTGGCGCGCGCCTCGGTGAGGCTGGTGCCCGACAGCACGTCCTCGACGATCGCGTCCTCGCGGGCCTCGATGGCGGTGCAGATCTCCAGCACCTGCTCCTCCACCGCCGGCGGGACGGCGACCACCCCGTCGGCGTCGCCGAGCAGCAGGTCGCCGGAGGCCACGTTGACCCCGCCGATGCTGACCGGGCGGCCCACGTCGGACACCTCCACCCGGTCCTTGCCGGTGCGCATGAAGCGCCCCTTGCTGTAGATCGGGTAACCCACGCCCAGCGCGCGCTGCACGTCGCGGCAGACGCCGTCGATCACGGTGCCGCCGACCCCGCGGTGGTGGGCCATCGCGGTGAGGATGTCGCCCCACACGGTGCAGTCGGTGCGACCCCCGTTGTCGAGCACGACGACCTGGCCGGGGGCGACGTCGTCGAGGTAGTCGCCGACCGTGCCGGGCGGGGAGCCGGCAGTGACGTAGCGGACGGTGAACGCACGGCCGCACAGCCGGGCGCCGTCGAACAGCGGCGCGATGCCCAGCATCGAGCCCTGCCGGCCGAGCCGGTCGAGGGCGTCGGACACCGTGGCGGCCGAGAACTGCGCCAGCGGGTGTGGCTGGGTGGTGGCGGGGTGGGTCACGGGGTGGCCTCCTCGACCGTCGGGAACTTGCTGTCGTGCATGACCTCGGTGACCGGCTGCCCGCTGTTCACGGCGCCGGCCATGGCGGTCTCCCGGGCGACGATCCGCTCGGCCAGGCCGAGGACCCGGTCCAGCTCGGCGGCGGGCACGAAGACCACGCCGTTGCGGTCGGCGAGGACCGCGTCGCCGGGGTGCACCGTCGTCCCGGCGACCTCGATGGGCTCCTCCATGGCCAGCTGCACGATCCGACCCCGGGCGCTCACCGGCACCACGGCCCGGCCGAACACCGGGAAGCCGTGCTCCTCGCTCTCCGCGATGTCCCGGCAGGCGCCGTCGATGACGACGCCGCCGATGCCGCGGCGGCCGGCGGCCCGGGTGAGGATCCCGCCCCAGCTCGAGACGTCCACCCGGCCGGAGTTGGCGATGACCAGCACGTCACCGGCATCGGCGGCCTCGATGGCGGCCGCGGCGATGTGCTGCGCAGGCCGGCCGGACTCCTTGGGTCCGGCGAGCACCGTGCGGACCCGGCCGGCGACCGGGGTGGGCACAGCCCACAGCGGCCCGATGCCGGTGGTCGCCCCGGGCAACCCCAGGGTGTCGAGGGCATCGGAGATCGCGCAGGTGTCCAGGGCGCGCAGCCGGGTCAGCGCGTCGGGCGCCGGGCCGGTCACGCGGTCCCCGCCGTCGGGACGGGGAGTGGTCGGGCCATCGGGAGTGCCGCCTTTCGTGGAACGGTGGTGAGAAGGAGGGATGCGGTCGTGCGTCAGTTGCCGAGCGCGACCGCAGCCTGCCGGATACGGGCGAGGAACGGTTCGGCCGGGTCGGTGCCCCGGGGCGCCAACCCGGACCTCCATGGTGCGCACGTTCAGCAGGTGCGCCCGCGGAAAGTGCGAGATGAAGCCGCGCCGCTCGACCAGCAGCACCTCGACGCCGCGCTGGGCGGGGAGCACCGCCGATGCCAGGCGGGCCGGTCCACCGCCCACGATGAGCACCGGCACCTCGTCGGGCCAGTGCCCGGGGTCCAGCGGGGGCAGCAGGGCAGGCCGGTGGACGGGGGTCGTCGACATGGGTGCGCCGGGACCTCAGCCGGTGACCGTGGCGGCCACCCGGGGAGCCGGGGTGCCGGTCGCCCCGTCGTCCCCGGGCAGCCCGACGACCTGACCGGCCGGCACGCTCAGCGTCACCTCGTGCCCCGGTGACAGATCGTCGGGGCCGAAGCGGTGCAGCTCCCCCTCGTCGACCTGGGCGCGCACCAGGGCGCCGCCGAGGTCGACCAGCACCCGCATGCAGCTGCCCAGGTAGGTGGATGCCTGGATCCGGCCGGTGAGCCGGGTGGCGTCCGCCGAACGGTCGGCGTTCACGCAGACGTGCGACGCGCGGAAGGCCACGGCCACCGGGGTGCCGACCGGCCCGGGAGCCGCGCCGGCGACCCGGACGGCGGTGTTCGTGCCGGCGACCCCGACGACGTAGCCGCCGGCCAGCACGTCCCCGACCGTGCCCTGCAGGATGTTCTGGAAGCCCATGAAGTCGGCCACGAACGCGCTGGCCGGGTGCCGGTAGAGCTCCCGCGGGGTGCCGACCTGCTCGATCAGCCCGGTGTTCATCACCACGACCCGGTCGGCCAGCGCGATGGCCTCCTCCTGGTCGTGCGTGACGTAGACCGAGGTGGTGCCCAACGAGTCGTGCAGCTCGCGGATCTGCGCCCGCATGGACAGCCGGAGCTTCGCGTCCAGGTTGGACAGCGGCTCGTCGAACAGCATCAGCGTGGGCCGGTTGACCATCGCCCGGGCCAGCGCGACGCGCTGCTGCTGGCCGCCGGACAGCGAGGTGGCCATCTGGTCGATCCGCTCGGCCAGCCCGACCCGACCGAGCATGTCGGCGACCTGCTCGCGGGCCTGGGCCTTGGCGACCTTGGCCAGCTTGAGCGGGTAGCCCACGTTGCCGGCCACCGTCATGTGCGGCCACAGCCCGTAGCTCTGGAACACCATGCCGATGTCCCGCTTGTCCGGGGGCACGAAGGTGCCGGCCGTGTCGGAGTACACCACCCGGTCGGCGATGCTGATCTCCCCCCGCGTCGGTACCTCCAGCCCGGCCAGGCAGCGCAGCGTGGTCGTCTTGCCGCAGCCGCTGGGCCCGAGCAGGGTGACGAACTCCCCCGGGGCGATGTCGAGGTCCAGGTGCTCGACGGCGGTCGAGCCGCCGAACTCCTTGACCAGCCCGGCGATCCTCACGCCGCTCATGCCCGCACCCCGTCCGGCGTCGTCGTCGCCTGCACCGTCGTGGCCCGGTCCCCGTGCGCGGCGACGTCCTGCCAGGCGACGAAGCCCATGCCGCAGCCGGTCCCGGCCTCCGACCGGTAGCAGGGGATGTAGTCCACGACCTGCGCGGTCAGGTCGGTGCCGGCGGTGGCGCCGCCGACGACGATCCAGTTGCGCAGCTCGGAGGTGCCCGAGCGGAGCAGGTCCGCGGGCAGACCGGTCAGGAAGTCGGCGTCGGAGTCCACCAGCGCCGTGAGGAACCCGCGGTCGAGCTCCTCGTCGAGCACGAAGTGGCTCAGGCCCCCGGAGGCGACCACGCCCACCTTCAGGTCGGCCGGGAAGCTGCGGATCGCCTCCCCCAGCGCGACGCCGAAGTCGTAGCAGCGGCGGGCGGTCGGCGGGTTGGGCTGCCAGAAGGTGTTCACGAACACCGGCACGACGGGGATGTCGGACTCCCCGCCGAGCACCTGCTGGAGGATGAACCCCCAGCCGTGCGGGATGCCGTGGTTGCCGTACTCACCGGCCGGCAGCTCCTTGGAGGCGCCGGCGTCGAAGCCGGCCTCGCTGGTCTCCCTGATCAGGTGCAGCGCCAGCTCGCCGTGCGTGGGCCGGGTCCGGCTCTCCGTCGGCACGTTCGCGACCTCGGCGATCGACAGCCCCGGGGGCATGGCGTCCAGCTGCTCCTGGGTGAACGGCTCGTGCTGCACCGTGTCGCCCCAGTAGACCGCGAAGGCCGGCAGCAGCTCGTCGCTGAAGATCTCCTTGTGGTCGCTGCTGACCACCACCAGGACGTCCACCCCCGACGACCGGACGATCCGGCCCAGCTCGTCGATCGCGGCGCGGGCGCGGGTGTGCCGCTCCCGGGCGAGCTCCAGGTCGAGCTCGTCGGCGAACGCCGCGTTGCGCAGCTCGTTCAGCTGGTCGAAGGAGTAGTCACCCCCGCGGTAGGCCAGGGCCGGGTTGCGCCGGTCGGCCCGGGCGCGCTGTCCCCACTCCTCCGGAGGGGTGGACAGCTGCGGCGCGTGGGAGGTGCCGATGCCGAGGACTGTCTGTGCCATGACTGGTCGCTCCCTAGAGGCGGAACAGCTCGCGGGCGTTGGACTCGAACAGCTGCTTGCGCTGGCCCTCGTCCAGCCACTCGATGTCCTCGATGAGCAGGTGGATGTCGTCGATCCAGCGGCCGGTGACCGGGTCCTGCATCGAGCCGGTGCCCGGCTTCTCGGTGCCGAACAGGCAGCGGTCCACCCCGACGGCCTTCAGCAGCAGCTCGATCGAGTCCTGGGTGTAGAGGCAGGTGTCGTAGTAGAGCTTGCGCATCTGCTCTTCGTACGTGGTGCCGTTGCGCAGGGCGTTGGGGAAGAACCGGCCCCGCTGGTAGGGGATCGCGCCGCCGCCGTGCGACACGATGATCTTCAGGTCCGGGAAGTCGTCGAAGACCTTGCTGGACAGCAGCGCCGCCACCGCGAGGGTCTCCTCCTGGATGAAGTGCAGGGAGTAGGACTCCCGGGCCGGCGGCCGGCAGCCGGCGGAGTGGATCAGCGCCGGGACGTCGAGCTCGCAGAGCGCCTCCCACACCGGGTACCAGAAGCGCTCACCGAGGGCCGGCGGCTGCTGGAGTCCCTCGTAGGGGTCGGTGTTGAGCATCGCGCCGACGAAACCGAGCTCGGTCACGCAGCGGCGCAGTTCGGCCACCCAGTCGGCCGGGGTCAGCTCCATGCTCTGCGGCATGCCCGCGACGCCGCGGAAGCGGTCCGGCTCGAGCCGGACGGTCCGCGCGATGACGTCGTTGGTCTCCTCGGCGTACCACTGGACGAGCTTGCCCTGCTCGCTGTGCATCATCTGGTACGGCCGCGGGGAGATCAGCTGGAGGTCGACGCCGGCGTCGTCGAGGTGCTCCAGGTGCGACTTGCCCCCGAAGCTCTTGTTCGGGGTGGTCAGCGCCGCGCGCAGCGTCTCGTCGGTGACCCCGGCGGTCCCCCGCCCGTGGGCGCCCCGGTGGGCGAGCAGGTTGGCCTTGTAGGCGTACAGCGACTCGGGGGCGCTGACGTGCCCGTGGACGTCGATCTTCATGGGTTCTCCCGGTGCTGTCTCGTGCGGTGCTGTCTCGTGCGGTGCTGTCCCGCGCGGTGCTGTCCCGTGCGGGTGGGGTGCCGGCGGGGAGGGCTGGGGGTCCTCCCCGCCGGCACCCCGGTCGGGTCAGCCGGCGGCGAAGGCGGCCTTCACCTTGTCCAGGTTGCCCTTGGAGATCTCGCCCACCTGGTCGATCGGGAACTGCTTGAGCTGGTCGAGCTCGTTGACCGAGGGGTAGCCCTCGGGCGCCGGGCTGTCGGGCATCAGCGGGTAGTAGCCGACGTCCGAGGCGGCCTGCTGACCCTCGGGGGTGAACAGCCAGGTCATCAGCAGCTTGGCCGCGTTGGGGTTCGGGGCGTCGGTGAGCAGGCCGAGGTAGTGCGGGGAGATGTGCGCCCCGCCCTCGGTCGGGAAGACGAAGGCCACCGGGGCGCCCTGCGCCTTGTCCCGCAGGTAGAAGCTGTAGGGGTAGAACGGGTTGACCGCGTACTGCCCGGTGGCCACGGCGGCTCCGGCGACGGGGCCCGAGGACTGGAAGGCGATCTGCTGCCCGGCCAGCGCGGCCAGGTAGTCCTCGGTGTAGCGGCCGTCCCACAGCAGGTGGTTGACGGTGCCGAAGGCGCCACCGTTGCGGGTGACCTCCTCGGCGGTCATCTTCCCCGTCAACGCGGGGGCGGTCAGGTCGTCCCAGCCCTGGGGCGCGTCGGCCTCCTTCATCAGGTTGGTGTTGTAGACGAACCCGAACGTCGCGCCGGTCGCCGCCGTCAGGTGGCCGGTCGGGTCGGCGAAGCCGTCGAGGGCCTCGGAGGTCACCGGGCGGAACTCCTGGTACTTGCCCTGCACCAGCTGCGGTGCCACCGAGGTGTCACCGGCCTGCACCATGTCGGCCACGTGCTGGCCGCTGGCGAACTCCGCCTGGATCTTGGCGTCGAACTCCGGGCCGACCAGGTAGGTGCCGGTGACGGCGATGTCCGGGAACCGCTGGGAGAAGACCTCGTACAGCTTGGCCTTGTCCTGCTCTCCGGGGCCGTAGACGTTGACCGTCGTCTCCCCGGCCGCCTTGGCGGCCTCGTACAGGTCCTGCATGGCGGTGACGGCCTCCTCGCCCCCGAGCAGGTCGGCGTCGGTGGTGCTGACCTCCCCCTCGGCCGCCGAGCTGACCTCCGGGGCGTCGTCCTCACCGGTGCCGCCGCCGCACGCGCTCAACGCGAGCACCAGAGCGCAGGAGATGACCCCCGCGTGCACGAACTTCCTCCGCATGGTCTTGCCCCTTCGTCGTGTCGATCTGGTCCAACGGGTCACGGCCGCGGACGACTGCAGGTGCAGCGCCCGTGGGCCGGGCTTGTCACCGGCTGCCCACGGGCTCCGGCTCGGGCTGGTCGGCCACCTGCGGCACCGGGGCGTTGCCCGGGTCGTCCGGCAGGGTGCCGCCGGGGCCGTCGGGAGCGGCGTTGAACCGGCGACGCAGCAGCGCCGACAGCCCGCCCATCACGACCAGCCCGATCAGCAGCGCGCCCAGCACGATCACGAACAGCGCGGCGGCGCGGGCCGTCTGTCCCTGGGTGTAGAGCTCGTAGACCAGCAGCGGCACGGTCGGGTTCTGCGCCGAGGACAGCAGGATCGGGATCGCCAGGTTGCCCGAGATGACGATCGCCACGACGAACCAGCCGGCCAGGAAGCTGGGCATGATCAGCGGCAGGACGATGCCGAAGAACATCCGCATCGGCGGCGCCCCGCTGACCCGGGAGGCCTCCTCCAGCTCGCGGGTGATCTGGCCGATGGCCGGCTGCACCGAGCGGGTGGCGATCGGGATGGCCGCCACGACCAGGCCGGTCATCACCACGATGATCGAGCCGTACAGGTTGCGCAGACCCGGGATGCTCACGTAGGTCCAGGCGATGCCCAGGCTGAGCACCACGCCGGGCACCGCCCAGGGCAGCCAGGTCAGCAGGTCCAGCAGCCGCCGCCACCGGGATTCGTTGTGCGCGATGGCGTAGACGATCAGCAGCGCCAGCGCCATCGCGATGAGCCCGCCCACCAGCGCCACCATCAGCGTGGTCTGCAGCGCGGTGACCGTCGCCGGCTCGTTGAACAGCGTCTCGTAGTTGGTCAGCGAGTAGACGCCCTCGCCGCCGAAGAACGGCTGGAGGCTGCCGAGCACCAGCTGCAGCAGCGGCAGCAGGATCGCCACCAGCAGGTAGGCGAGGATGAACGCCGTCCCCAGCCACTTCCAGGCGCCGATGTCCCAGGCCTCGGTGCGGTAGCTCTTGCCCGACACCGTCGTGTACGTGCGCCGGCCCAGCACCTTCCACTGGACGACGACCAGCACCATGACCAGCACGACCAGCAGCAGCGAGAGCGCGCTGGCGCCGCCGTAGTCGGCGGGGCTGCTGTTGGTGATGTAGCCGTAGATCTGGGTGGAGAAGACGTCGATGCCCGCCGGGGTGCCGAGGAACAGCGGGACGTCGAAGGACTCCAGGCCGATGACGAAGTTGAGGATCACCACGCCGGTGATGGCCGGCGCCAGCACCACCAGGTCGATGCCCAGCAGCGTGCGGAGCCGGCCGGCCCCGGAGACCTGGGCGGCCTCCTCGAGGCTGCGGTCGATCGCCCGGAAGGGGCCGAGCAGGAGCAGGTAGCTGAACGCCGCGCCCTTGACCGTGGCCACCAGCAGCAGCCCGGCCCAGGAGTTGACGTCGAACAGCGTCCCCTCGCTGCCGGTGAGGTCACGCCAGGTGGTGTTCAGCAGGCCGATGGTGGGGTTGCCCAGCATCCCCCAGCTGATCGCGTAGAACAGCGGCGGCAGCGCTACGACCAGCACCATCGCCGGGGTCACCAGCGTGCGCAGCGGCGTCGTGGTGCGGGAGACCATGAAGGCCAGCACGAGCGCGACGACGGTGGCCATGATCGTGCCGCCACCGGACAGCAGCACCGAGTTCTTCAGCGTCTCGTAGGACGCCGGGTCGGTGTAGGTGCGGGTGAAGGCGTCGAAGGACCACTCGGCGGGCAGGCCGGGCGGCGCGTTCCGGAACGCCCCGATGACCAGCATGAGGATCGGCAGGGCGAACAGGAACGTGCAGACCACGATGAGCGGCAGGAGCCCCCGGGCCGTGGTGAACGGGCCGGTGCTGGGGGTGCGGGGCCGGCGGACGGTCACCACGCCTGACCACCTCCTTCCGGTGCGGCGGCCGGGTCGACCGCGGTCGGGGTGGGCGCGGTCGGGGTGGACGGCGCCCGCGGGCCGGTGAGGACCTCGACGAGGGTGGGGCCACTGGCGGCGAGAGCCCCGGCGAGCGCCTCCGCCAGGCCATCGGTGCCGTCGACCCGCCGGGCCGGGACGCCGAACGCCCGGGCCGCGGCGGCGATGTCCAGACCGGCGATGTCGGTGCCGGGCCAGTCCTCCAGCTCGGCCGCCGCACCGTCGAAGCGGCTCAGCGCCGAGGCCACCGCGCTGTAGGTCCGGTTGTTCAGCACGACGAAGGTGACCGGGATGCCTGCGCGGGCTGCGGTCCACAGCGCCGGCAGCCCGAACTGGAAGGACCCGTCGCCGAGCAGGCAGACCACCCGGCGCCCGGGCTCCGCGAGCGCCACCCCCAGTGCGGCGCCCATCCCCCAGCCGAGCGAGCCCGACACCGAGGACAGCAGCTGAGCCGGGCGGGTGGTGCGCAGCCCGCGCAGCAGCGGGACGGTCGCGGTGGTCGCGTCCAGCACGACGGTCGCGTCAGCGGCCGCGACGGCGTCGGCGATCGATCCCACCACCGGGCCGAGCCCGACGTGGCCGGGGAACCGTTCGGCCGCGTCCGGCCGGCGCACCGGGTCCCCGGCGGGCGGGGAGCCGGCGACCGGGGTGCTCGACCCGATGGCGACGCCGTCGGGCAGCGCGGCCAGGAGGTCGGCCAGCGCGAGCGCCGGATCGCCGACCAGCGGGACATCCACCGGGTGGAGCCGGCCGACCTCGGCGGCGTCGGGGTGCAGGTGCACGAGTCGGGCGTCCGCGGGCAGGTCGTCGGCGCCGCCGGCCTCGAACTCGGTGAAGACGCGGCTGCCGAGGAACGCGACCACGTCGGCGTCCCGGACGGCGGGGTGCCCGGGGTCGTAGAGCCCGGCGGCCAGCGGGTGCGAGGTGGGGACGGTGGAGGCCAGGAAGTCCCGGCGACCGTCGGTGAGGACCGGTGCCCCCAGCCGCTCGGCCAGCGCCAGCAGCTCGCCGGTGGCCCGGCGGCGCGCTATCTCCCCGCCGGCGACGAGCACCGGGCGCCGCGCTCCGGCCAGC
>JAOPWO010000358.1 GCA_025965635.1 Modestobacter sp.
GTCGTCCTGCGTGGCCCAGCGCTCGATCATCACGAAGCCGTAGCCGTCCTCGTGCAGGGCGTAGAGCTCGCAGCCGGCCTCCTGGTGCACTGCGGGGATCGCGGCGACGAGCGCCTCCCGGACGGCATCGGCACGGCCGGGCCTGGGCGAGATGGTGGCGACGATCAGGATGGACAACGGGTTCTCCTCACGGGTCGGTGAGCCGGCTGCGCCCGGCGCACCCTGGCGCGTACCCGCCCCAGGGACGACGATGCGGGCGTGGCCGAACCCGCAGGCGTGCAACGGTGTCCCTTGCGGATCGCCGTCGTCGGAGCTGGACCGGCGGGCATCTACGCCGCCGACGCCCTGGCCCACCAGGACGCGATCCCGGTCGCCGTCGACCTGATCGACCGGCTGCCCACCCCGTTCGGGCTGGTGCGGCACGGGATCGCACCCGACCACGCCAAGATGCGGGCGCTGCGCGAGACGCTGCACCACACCCTGGACCACGAGCGGGTCCGGTTCGTGGGCAACGTGGAGATCGGCCGCGACCTCGGCCTCGACGAGCTGCGGCGGCACGTGGACGCCGTCGTCTACACCTACGGCGCCGCGGGTGACCGGCGGCTGGGCATCGAGGGCGAGGACCTGCCCGGCAGCCTCGCGGCCACCGACGTCGTCTCCTGGTACTGCGGGCACCCCGACGCCGACCGGGCGACCGTGGAGGACGCCATCCTGCGGGCCCGCGACGTCGTCGTCATCGGGGTCGGCAACGTGGCGCTGGACGTCGGCCGCGTGCTGGCCCGCTCGCCCGGCGAGCTGGTCATCACCGACATGCCACAGCACGTGCTGGACACGCTGGCCGCGGCTCCGGTGGAGCGGGTGACGGTTCTCGGGCGCCGCGGCCCTGTCCAGGCCACCTTCACCACCCAGGAGCTGCGCGAACTCGACCACCTGGCCGACGCCGTCGTGCTGGTCGACCCGGCCGACCTGGAGCTCGACCCGGTGGCCGAGGAGCTGGCGGCCGCCGACCGGGTGCTCGCCCGCAACCTGGCGACGCTGCGGGGCTGGGTCGGGCACTCCCCCGCGCTCGGCCGGGTGAGCGTCCAGCTGCGGTTCCATGCCCGGCCGGTGCGGCTGCTGGGCACCGATCGGGTCACCGGCCTGGAGGTCGAGCGGACGGTGGTCGACGCCGCGGGCCGGGCCACCGGGACCGGCGAGCTCGACGTGGTGCCGGCCGACCTGGTGGTCCGCTCGGTCGGGTACCGCGGGCACCCGCTGCCCGGGCTCCCGGTCGACGAACGATCCGGCACCGTCCCCCACGAGGCCGGCCGGGTGCTGCGCGAGGGTGTCCCCAGCCGCGGCGAGTACACCGCCGGCTGGATCAAGCGCGGACCGACCGGGGTGGTGGGCACCAACAAGCACGACGCCCGCGAGACGGTGGCCGCGCTGCTCGCCGACGCGGCGGACGGCGTCCTGCGCCCGGCCGGCGACGTCGACGACCTGGTCGACACCCTGGTGGCCCGGGGGCTGGAACCGGTGCTGCTGTCCAACTGGCGGGCGATCGACGCGGCGGAGGCCGCCCTGGGGGCCAGCCGCGGCCGCGCCCGGACGACGCTGCACGACCGGGCGTCGCTGCTGACCGCGGCCCGGGCCGCCTCGGCCGCGGCGGAGGGCAGTGCGGCTGCGAACCGGTAGTGCGGGGCCTTTCGACTAACCGCTGTTGCGCAGCGCGGTGGCGACCCCGTTGATGGTCAGTTGGATGCACCGGCGGACCAGCTCGTCGTCGTCGCCGTCCCGGCGGCGGCGCAGCATCTCCACCTGCAGGTGGTGCAGCGGTTCCAGGTAGGGGAACCGGTTGCGGATGGAGCGGGCCAGCGACGGGTTGTCGGCCAGCAGGTGGTCGTCGCCGGTGACCGCGAGCAGCATCCGGCAGGTGCGCTCGTGCTCGGCGGTGATCTGGCCGAACACCCTGTCGCGCAGCTCCGGGTCGGGCACCAGCTCGGCGTAGCGGGCGGCCAGGCCGAGGTCGGTCTTGGCCAGCACCATGCCCATGTTGGACAGCACCGTGCGGAAGAAGGGCCAGCGCCGGTGCAGCTCCTGCAGCCGAGCCAGCCGGCTCTCGTCGCCGTCCACCCAGGACTCCAGCGCCGTCCCCGTCCCGTACCAACCGGGCAGCATGATCCGCGCCTGCGACCAGCTGAACACCCAGGGGATGGCCCGCAGGTCACCGATCCGGTCGCCGGCCTTGCGGGACGGCGGGCGGCTGCCGATGTTCAGCTCGGCCAGCTCCCGGATCGGCGTCGCGGCGCGGAACCACTCCACGAAGCCGGGCGTCTCGTGCACCAGCGCCCGGTAGGCGCCCTGCGCCCGGCCGGCGAGGTCGTCGAGCAGCGCGTAGGCGTCGTCGGCGTCGTCCCCGAGGCCCTCGACGTCGAGCAGGCTGGCCTCCAGGGTGGCCGCGACCAGCGCCTCGAGGTTCCGCCGGGCCAGGTCCGGCGAGGCGTACTTGGCCGCGATCACCTCGCCCTGCTCGGTGATCCGCAGCGCCCCGGCGACGGCGCCCGGCGGTTGCGCCCGGATCGCCTCGTAGCTGGGCCCGCCGCCGCGCCCCACGGTGCCGCCCCGGCCGTGGAACAGCCGCAGCCGGACGCCGTGCCGGCGGGCCACCTCGACCAGGGACAGCTCGGCGCGGTACAGCGCCCAGTTGGCGGCGAGGTAGCCGCCGTCCTTGTTGCTGTCGGAGTAGCCCAGCATCACCTCCTGCACGTCGCCGCGGCCGGCCAGCAGCGCGCGGTAGAGCGGCTGGTCGAGCATCGCGGCGAGGGTGGCGCCGGCCGCCTGCAGGTCGTCGATCGTCTCGAACAGCGGCGAGATGCCGATCGGGCAGACCGGCCCGCCCTCGGCCCCGGTGTCCAGCAGGCCGACCTCCTTGAGCAGGACGGCGACCTCCAGCACGTCGCTGACCGACTCACACATGCTGATGACGTAGGTGGGGATCGCCTGCGGTCCGAGGACGGCGACCTGCCGTGCCGCGGCGACCAGCAGGTCCAGCTCGCCGCGGGCCAGCTCGGACAGCTCGGCGTCCGGGCGCACCAGCGGCCGGCGCACCCGCAGCTCGCCGGACAGCAGCTCCACCCGGGCCGCCTCGTCCAGCGCGGCGTAGTCGCCGCACACGCCGGCCCAGGCCAGCAGCTCGGCGAGCACCTCCTCGTGCACCGCGGAGTTCTGCCGCATGTCCAGCCCGCACAGGTGGAAGCCGAACACCTCGACGGCGTCCCGCAGCCGGGCCAGCCGGTCGTCGGCCAGCGGGCCGGCGCCGTGGCTGCGCAGCGAGGCGTCGACGGCGTCGAGGTCGGCGATCAGCTCTTCGGGCACGTCGTAGGGCGGCAGCTCGGCGTCCGGCGCGGGGCCGGGCACCGAGCCGATCGCCCGCTGGGCGGTGGCGGCCAGCCGCCGGTAGACGCCGCGCAGCGCGCGCCGATAGGGCTCGTCGGCGCGGAACGGTGAGCCGTCTCCGGAGGCGTCGGCCAGCGCGTACACCGCGTCGGTGGGGGTGACCAGCCGGTCGGACATCGACAGCTCGTCGGCCAGGCAGACGAGCTCGGCGAGGTGGTGGCCCAGCGCCGTCTCGGCCTGCCGGGTCGTGGCCCGGCGGACCGCGTCGGCGGTGACGAAGGGGTTGCCGTCGCGGTCGCCGCCGATCCAGGAGACCGGCAGGAGCATCGGCCGGGGCAGCAGGTCGGCGTCCGGCCAGCGCTGCCGCAGCGCCTGACGCACCTCCGCGTTGATCGCCGGGACCACCGCGAACAGCGACAGGTCGTAGTAGCGCAGCGCCTCGTCGATCTCGTCGGCCAGCCGCAGCCGGGACAGCCGCAGCAGGGCGGTCTGCCACAGGGTGAGCACCTCCCGCCAGAGGTGCGCCGACCAGGCGCGCTCGTCGACGTCCCTGCCGTCGCGCTGCCGCAGCAGCGAGCTGACCTGCTGCTGGACCTGGGAGATCGTCCGCCGCCGCACCTCGGTGGGGTGGGCGGTGACCACCGGGCTGACCAGCGCGCCCTGCAGCTCGGTGGCCACCACGGCCGGGTCCAGCGCCGCCCGGTCGAGCAGCTCGAAGGTGGCCGCCAGGCTGCCCTTCTGCGGCGGTGAGCCCTCCCGCCGGTGGTGCCGGCGGCGGCGTTCGTGGTGCACGTCCTCGGCCAGGTTGGCCAGCAGCGAGAAGTGGCTGAACGCGCGGATCACGTGGTTGGCGGCGCGGACGTCGAGCGCGGCCAACCGGTCGGCCAGCCCCGCCCGGTCGACCTCCGAGCGGCGGATCCGGAAGGCCTCGAGCCGGGTCGACTCGACCAGCTCGAGGACGTCGGCGCCGGCCTGCTCGCCGATCACCTGGCCCAGGACCCGGCCGAGCAGCCGCATGTCCTCCCGGAGCGGTGCGTCATCGGTGCGGTCGTCGGGCTCGGCAGGGCCGCCCGGGACGCGGAGGTCGGCAACGTCGACAGTGGCTTCGGACACAGCCGCAGTATCGACTGCAGGTGTGACGGCGAGGTGTCCCAGGCAGGATGCCCCACGTGATCCGACTGCAGGCCACGCCCGCCGCCCCGCCCGCCGCCGCGCACGGCGAAGGACCGGTCTGGGACGCCGACCGCCAGGAGCTGGTGTGGGTGGACATCACCGCCGGCCGGTTCCGGCGGGCGACGGTCTCCCCCGACGGGGACCTGACCGAGGTGGGTGCGGTGGAGGTGGGCGGCACCGTGGGCGTCGTCACCCCGGTCGCGGACGGCGGCTGGCTGCTCGGCGCCGGCCCGGGATTCACCGCGGTGACCGCCGACGGGCAGGTGCGGCCCCTGCTGACGCTGGCCGGGGAGGGCGGCCCGGAGCAGCCGGCGGACGGCCGGCCGAGCGGCACCCGGATGAACGACGGCGGCTGCGACCGGGCCGGCCGGTTCTTCGCCGGGACGATGGCCTTCGACGAGCGTCCGGGCGCCGGCACGCTCTACCGGGTCGACCTGGACGGCACGGTGTGCACCGTGCTGGACGGGCTCGCCGTCTCCAACGGGCTGGGCTGGTCTCCCGACGACCGCACCGTCTACCTGGCCGACTCCGGCGCCGGGGCGGTGTGGGCGTTCGACTACGACCTGGGCACCGGCGAGTTCGGCGGCCGGCGCACCGTCGTCGACTTCACGGGGGACGACGGCGTCGCCGACGGGCTCACCCTGGACGACGAGGGCTGCCTGTGGACCGCGCTCTGGGGCGCCGGGCAGGTGCGGCGCTACTCCCCCGACGGCGAGCTGCTCGCGGTGGTCGACGTCCCGGTGTCCCGGACGACGAGCTGCGCGTTCGCCGGCCCCGGCCGGGACCTGCTGGTGATCAGCACCTCGGCGCACGGTCTCCCGGACGACGAGCGGGCCGGCCAGCCCGACGCCGGGCGGCTGTTCACCGTCCGGCCCGGGGTGACCGGCCCGCCCGCTTTCCCCTACCGCGGCCCGCTCACCAGCCTCCACCCCCGCTGAACCGGGCTCCCGGTGGCCGAAGCCCGTCAGGAGCCGAAGGCCTCGCGCCACGCCGGCATCAGCTCGCGCTGCGCCCACTCCAGGTAGGGCTCCTGCTGGTCCCCACCGATCTGCACCAGGGCCAGCTGGGTGAACCCGGCGTCCGCGTAGGCCGTCGCCGCCTCGATCACGGCCTCGACGTCGTCGCCGCACGGGATGGACCCCGCGACGTCCTCCTCGCGGACGAACTGGCTGGCCGCGTCGAAGCCCGCCGTCCCGGGCAGGTCGGCGTTGACCTTCCAGCCGAGGCCGAACCAGCGGAACAGCGAGTGGGCCCGGGTGACCGCGGCCGCCTTGTCGGTGCCGTAGCTGATCGGCATCTGGCCCACCCAGGGCTTGTCCCCGCCTCCGGCGGCCTCGAAGGTCTCGGTGAGCTCGGGCTTGGGCTCGGTGGCGATGAGCACGTCGGCGTACTCGGCGGCCAGCTCCACCGACCTCGGCCCGGATACGGCGATCCCGATCGGCACCCCACCCTCGGGGAGGTCCCAGATCTTCCCGCCGTCGACGTCGTAGTGGTCGCCGTGGAAGGTCGTGTACCCGTCGCCCGCCAGCAGCTCCTTGATGATCTGCACGGCCTCGGCGAACATCTCGTGCCGGACCGCGACGGCCGGCCAGCCCTCCCCGATGACGTGCTCGTTGAGGTTCTCCCCCGCGCCGAGGCCCAGGCTGAACCGGCCGTCGGACAGCAGCTGGAGGGTCGCGGCCTGCTGGGCGACGACTGCCGGGCGGTAACGCATGATCGGGCAGGTCACGTAGGTCATCAGCGGCAGCCGGCTGGTCGCCTGCGCCACCGCGCCGAGGGTGACCCAGGCGTTGGGCGAGTGGCCCATCTCGTCCAGCCAGGGGAAGAAGTGGTCGCTGCTGACGGCGAAGTCGAAGCCCGCCGCCTCGGCGCCGACGGCGTAGGAGACCAGGTCCTTGGGCCCGGACTGCTCGGTCATCAGCGTGTAGCCCAGCTGCATGCTCATGGGCTGCGGCTACCCCGCCGCCGGTCGGTGTGAACCGGCGGCGGGTGGCCACCCTCCTAGCGCTCGGCCTTCAGCGCCTCCCGGAACGTCACCTTGCCACCGGTGCGCAGCAGCGCCCCGGCGTAGACCCGCCCGCCGATCCGGACGACGACGGCGATCGCCAGCACCATCAGCACGACGGCCAGGCCGACCTCCCACAGGGCGGCGTCACCGGCGGCCTGCCGCACCGGCATCACCATCGGCGACAGCCCGGGGATGTAGGAGGTCACCGTGGCCAGCGTGCTGCTCGGGTCCTGCGCCGCCTGGATGGCGATGACGAAGCCGATCACCAGCACGATCGACGCGGGCGTGATCACGCTGCCCAGGTCCTCCTGCCGGCTGACCAGCGAGGCTGCGGCGGCGAACACGGAGGCGTAGAAGGCGTAGCCGACCACGAACCAGGCCACGACGGTGAGCACGGTGCCGATCAGCTGACCGGGCAGCTCGACGACGTCGAAGGCCAGCGCCCCGACCACCCCGACGACGGCGATGACCAGCATCTGCGCCAGGCCGAGCAGCCCCAACCCGATGATCTTCCCGGCCAGCAGCTGCCAGGGCTTCATGGTGGCCAGCAGCAGCTCCACGACCCGGCTGGACTTCTCCTCCACCACACCCTGGGCGACGAACTGACCGAAGAGGATGAGCAGGCTGTAGAGCAGCACCACGCCGACCAGCGCGACGATCGTCGCCTCGGTGTTGTCCTCGGAGTCCGCCGCCAGCGTGACCACGTCGACCTGCGGCGCCGGCTGCAGCTGCACCCCGGCGGCGGTGAGCTGGTCGCTGACCGACAGCCCCTGCACGGCCGACTGGACCAGCGCCTCGAGCTGCGGGTCACCGCGGAGCAGCACCAGCTCGGGCTGCGCGCCGGCCGGGCCGAGCAGGGCGGCGTCGACCTCCTCGGCCGCCACGGCGCTGCGTGCGGCCGCCTCGTCGTCGTAGTCGACGACGTCGACGTCGGTGCCGAGACCCTCGCCCTGCGCCTGCAGCGCCTGCCCGACAGCGGCATCTCCGCCGACCACGCCGATCCGCGGGTCGGGACCGCCGCTGTTGATCACGACCTGGAACACCAGCATGCCCAGGATCAGCAGGATCAGGACCGCGGAGCCGATCAGGAAGCCCTTGTCCCGGATCCGGGTGGAGACCTCCCGCCCGGCCACCAGCCGGACCTGGGCGGCGGCGCTGTTCGGGCTGGTGCCCGGGGTGACGGACCGGGCCGTCGTCGGGGCCGAGGACGGGGTCTGCACCGGTGCGGTCATGCCGCCACCTCCGCGGGGGTCGCGGTCACGGCACCGCGGAACAGCTCGACGAGCGTGGGTTCGCGCCACGCGAAGTGGGTGACCGGCCCGGTGGCCAGCGCGGCCGCGAGCACCTGCTGGTCGTCGGTGCCGGGGAGCAACTCGAGCACGGTGTCGCCGCGCTGCTCGGAGACCACCCGGACACCGGGGAGCTCGGCCGCCCAGCCGTGCGGAGCCTGCGGGACGACCACCCGGAGCTGCCGGCCGGCACCGGCTGCGCGCAGCTCGGGCACGGTGCCGCTGGCGACGATCCGGCCGCGGGCGAGGATGCCGACGGCGTCGCAGAGCCGCTCGACGAGGTCGAGCTGGTGGCTGGAGAAGACCACCGGGACGCCGCGACGGCACTGCTCGAGCAGCGCCTCCGCGAGGGAGTCGACGCCCACCGGGTCGAGCCCGGAGAACGGTTCGTCGAGGATGAGCACGTCGGGTTCGCTGACCAGGGCGGCCGCCAGCTGGACCCGCTGCTGGTTGCCCAGCGACAGCTTCTCCAGCCGCTCGGCGCGGCGCTCGCCCAGCCCCAGCCGGTCGGCCCACTCGACCGCGGCCCGGGCGGCGGGGCCGGCGGCCATGCCGTGCAGCCGGGCGAAGTAGGTCAGCTGCTCGCCCACCTCCATCTTCGGGTAGAGCCCGCGCTCCTCCGGCATGTAGCCGATCCGCCGGCGGACCTCCTCGTCGACAGGACGGCCGTCCCAGCGGACCTCGCCCGCGTCGGCCCGCGCCAGACCCATCGCGATCCGCATCGTGGTGGTCTTCCCGGCGCCGTTGGAGCCGCAGAAGCCGAACATCTGCCCCGGGGCGACGCTGAAGCCGACCCCCTGCAGCACCTGGTTGCTGCCGTAGGCCTTGTGGAGCCCGTCGAACTCGAGCACGTGTCCTCCGTGGTGTCGGGCGGCACAGCCGGGGGCCCGCGCTACTTTCCGTTACGGAAAGAGTGGCCCATGACTTTCCAACTCGTCAAGTGGCCGGTGCGGGGGTGTCAGGCACTCGGCACCCGGCCGCAGCGGCGCCCTCGCCCTGCGCGGCAGCACCCTTTCCGGTGTCATCAGCACATGACCTCCGAGAACCACCCTGCCCCGGTCCCCCAGGGCGTCGGCCTGGCCGGGCTGCGCGAGGCGGCAGCCGGGTGCCGCGCCTGCGAGCTCTGGGAGCCCGCCACCCAGACGGTCTTCGGCGAGGGCCCGGAGACGGCCCGGATCGTCCTCGTCGGGGAGCAGCCCGGCGACCAGGAGGACCGGGCGGGCGAGCCGTTCGTCGGCCCGGCCGGGAAGCTGCTCGACCGCGCCCTGACCGACGCCGGGATCGACCGCCGGGACGCCTACGTGACCAACGCGGTCAAGCACTTCGCATTCAGCATGCGTGGCAAGCGCAGAATCCACGAAACCCCGCGGCCCGAGCACATCCGCGCGTGCCACCCATGGCTGGAAGCGGAACTGCAGGTGCTCAAGCCTGAAGTCGTCGTCTGCCTCGGTGCCACTGCCGCCAAGGCACTCATCGCGCCGTCGTTCCGGATCACCAGGAGCCGCGGTCACCTCCTCCCGTGGACACCCCCGGGCGCACCCGCCCTGGCCCCGATCGAGCCCGACGCCGACGGCGACGAGCCGGAGGAGGAGGTGCCGGCGCAGACCTGGATCCTGGCGACCACGCACCCCTCCGCAGTCCTGCGCACCCCGGACGAGGGCCGCACCGCCGCCTACGACGCGCTCGTCGCCGACCTCACGGTGGTCACCGGCGCCCTCGCGTGACGCCGTTGTGGTCAGCTCCGCTCGGGCTCGGGGAACCGGCCGCCGGCGGGCACCTCACCGCCGTCCTCGAGCCGCGATTCCCGGCCGACCAGGGCGATGTCGCCGTCCCCGCCCACGGTGGCCCGCTCCCCCACCACGACGTTGTCGTCGAGGACGGCCCGGGTGACCGTCGCGCCGGCCCGCACGACCACGCCCGGCAGCAGCACCGAGTCCACGACGGTGGCGCCCGGCTCCACGATCACGCCGGGCGACAGCACCGATCCCCGGACGTTCCCCGAGACCCGGGTCCCGCCGGAGAGCAGGCTGTTCTCGATCTGCCCGTCGTCGAGCACCCGGGCGGCGCTGTGCCGGCCGCCGCGGGTGTGGATCGGCCAGTCCTGCTCGTCCAGGTCGATCGGCGGCTCGTCGGACAGGAAGTCGCGGTGCGCCTGCCAGTAGGACTCGACGGTGCCGACGTCGCGCCAGTAGCCGCCCAGCGGGTACGCCCGGGCCAGGCCGTCCTTCGTCTGCGCCGGCAGCAGGTGCGTGCCGAGGTCCTCGAGCCCGTCCTCGCCGACCTCGTCCTTGAGCGCCTCGAGCCGGGCGAGGGTCTCCGCCGGGGAGAAGACGAACACCTCGTTGGTCGCGGTCGTCGTCGCCGGCTGGTCGGGCTTGTAGGCGTAGTCGGAGACCTTCCCGCCCTCGCCGAGCTGCACGATCCCGTAGCGCGCGGCGTCGTCCGCCTCGACCTCGGTGGTCACCATGGTGACCTCCGCGCCCGAACCCAGGTGGGCGTCGACGACCTCCCGGTAGTCGAGCTCGTAGACCGCGTCCGAGCTGACCACGACGAGGGCATCGGGGGCGTGCCTGCGGATGAGCTCGCTCTGCCGCCAGAGCCCGTCCGCGGTGCCCTCGGTCCAGCCGCCCCGCTCACTGCCCTGGAACGGCGGCATCATCATCAGCCCGCCGGTGGTCCGGTCGAGGTCCCACGGCCGGCCGTTGGCCAGGTGTTCGGACACCGACTGCGGCTGGTACTGGACCGACACCCACACGTCGGCGATCCCGGAGTGCTCGCAGTTGGACAGCGGGAAGTCGATGAGCCGGTAGACCCCCGCGAACGGGACGGCGGGTTTCGCCCGGGTCTCGGTCAGCAGCTCCAGGCGACTGCCTTTGCCGCCGGCGAGGACGAGGACGAGGATCCGGGGAAGGGCCATGGTCGACCGCTACCCCGGACTTCCGGGTGCAAGCACCAACGGTCAGTCCGTCGCCATCCGGCGGCGCGCCTGCTCGGCGACCTCGTCGGCACCCGAGGCCCGGAACAGCCAGAACGACGGGACGACGACGGCGACCAGGGCCATCGCCAGCACGATGACCACCCCACCGGACACCATCGCCATGGTCACGCCGAAGCTGCTGGCCACCAGCCCGGCACGCAGGTCGCCCAACCGGGGCCCGCCGGCCACGACGACGATGAAGACGCCCTGCATCCGGCCGCGCATCTCGTCCGGCGCCGCCGTCTGCAGCATCGACGAGCGCAGCACCGCGCTGACCATGTCGCCGGCTCCGGCGACCGCCAGGCAGAGGACGGCGAGCCACAGCGTGGAGGCCAGGCCGAACCCGACGATCGCCACACCCCACACCGCGATGGCGATCAGGACGACCGCGCCCTGCCGGTCGACCCGGCTCACCCAGCCCGAGGTCAGCCCCATCAGCAGGGACCCGATCGAGACCCCGGCGAACAGCCAGCCCAGGCTGTTGGCGTCCCCGGCGAAGCTGGTCTGCGACAGCTCGGGGAACACCGCCTGCGGCCAGGCGAACAACATGGCGATGACGTCGACGACGAAGGTCATCAACAGCACCGGCTGGGTGCGCAGGAAGCGGAAGCCCTCCCACACGCCGCGGACCGCCCGGCCCAGGTGCAGCGCGTGCACGCCGCCACCGGGCGGCAGCGGCGGCAGGCCGCGCAGCAGGAACACCGCGGCCAGGAAGCCGATCGCGTCGATCGTGTAGGTGATCGACAGGTCGCCCAGCCCGATCAGCAGGCCGGCCCGCAGCGGACCGACGATGACCCCGGCCTGGCGCACCGTCATCGCCAGCGCGTTCGCCGCGGCCACGCCCTCGGTGCCCACCAGTGCCGGGATGACGGCGCTGCGGGCCGGCTGGTTGACCGCGGCGAACCCCGACACGGCCGCGGTGAGCACCCACAGGACCGCCAGGTTCCCGTCCCCGGGCAGCAGGGCCTGCACGGCCAGCAGCGCGCTGGTCACCGCGGCGCCGGCCGAGGTGACCACCATCAGCTTCCGGCGGTCCATCGCATCGGCGATCGCGCCGCCCAGCAGTCCGAAGACCACCAGCGGGACCAGCGCGACGATCGAGGTCACGCCGACCATCAGCGACGAACCGGTCAGCCGGTAGACCTGGTACGGGACGGCGACCAGCGTCATCTGCTGGCCGAGCATCGTGACCGCGACCCCGGCGAAGACCCGCCGGTAGTGCCGGTTGCGCAGCGGGGTGGTGTCGATGGCCCAGCCGCGCCCGCGCGAGCGGCCCCGCTGCAGGGGCCCGCGTCGAGCTTGCGAGGTGTGGGGGGCAGCGGGGCCCTTCTTCACGGGGCCAGGCGCTGCACGACCCAGCCGCCCCCCTCGCCGTCATCGCGCCGGAACCTCAGCCGGTCGTGCAGGCGGTCATGACCCCCCTGCCAGAACTCCACCGTCTCCGGGACCACCCGGTAGCCGCCCCAGACCGCCGGCCGCGGGACCGGCCCGGGCGGGGTCTGCTCGTCCAGCAGGCGCACCCGCGCCACCAGTTCCTCCCGGGAGTCGACGACGGTCGACTGCACCGAGGCCGCGGCCGCCAGCTGGGAGCCGCGCGGCCGCGGGTCCCACAGCGCGTCGGAGGCCGACGGCCCGATCCGCTCCACCGTGCCGGCCACCCGCACCTGGCGCTGCAGCGCGTGCCAGGGGAAGACCAGCGCGGCCCGCGGGTTGACCACCAACTGCGCTGCCTTCGTCGAGGCGTAGCTGGTGCCGAAGGTGAAGCCGCTGACGTCGTAGCCCTTCATCAGCACGACCCGCGCGTCCGGCGCGCCGTCCGCGTCGGCCGTGGCGACCACCATCGCGTTCGGCTCGGGCAGCTCGGCGGCCACCGCGGCGGCGAACCAGGAGTCGAACTGCTCCAGCCAGGTGGCTGCCAGCGTCTCCTCCGACAGCCCCCCGTCGTCGTAGTCCCTGCGCATGCGGATCAGGTCGGACACCGCCTCATGCTGTCACCGCCGGAGTGACCCGGCAGTCAGCACGGAGTGGTGCTGGTCACCTGTGGCCCGGGGAGGACCTCCCGGGTGCACCGCTGCTCCGGGTCAGCGCCTAAGTTGTCGACTGTCGTGCGCGCCGACGCGGACGACACCGCCGCGCGCAGAGGAGCTTGCGACATGGCCGACGACTTCGTCCCGGGGCTGGAAGGCGTGGTCGCCTTCGAGACCACCATCGCGGAACCGGACAAGGACGGCGGCGCGCTGCGCTACCGCGGCGTCGACATCGAGGACCTCGTCGGAACGGTGCCCTTCGGCGACGTCTGGGCGCTGCTGGTCGACGGGCGGTTCGGCAACGGGCTGTCCCCGGCTGAGTCCCTCGACATCCCGGTGCACACCGGCGACGTCCGGGTCGACGTGCAGGCCTCGCTGGCGATGCTCGCCTCGACGTGGGGCCTCCGGCCGCTGCTGGACATCCCGGCCGAGCAGGCCCGCACCGACCTGGCCCGGGTGACCGCGACCGCGCTCGACCACGTCGCGCAGTCCGCCCGCGCGTCAGACGGGCCGGCCGTCCCGCAGGACCGGGTCGACCAGGCCTCGACCGTCGTCGAGCGGTTCATGGTCCGCTGGCGCGGCGAGCCCGACCCGCGGCACGTCGCCGCCGTCGACGCCTACTGGACGTCGGCCGCCGAGCACGGCATGAACGCCTCCACCTTCACCGCCCGGGTGATCGCCTCCACCGGCACCGACGTCGCCGCGGCGCTGTCCGGGGCGGTCGGCGCGATGTCCGGGCCGCTGCACGGCGGCGCACCCTCGCGCGTGCTGCACATGCTCGACGGTGTCGAGGAGTCCGGCGACGCGGCGGCCTACGTCAAGGACCTGCTGGACAAGGGCGAACGGCTGATGGGCTTCGGCCACCGCGTCTACCGCGCCGAGGACCCCCGGGCCCGCGTCCTGCGCCGGGCGGCGCAGGAACTGGCCGCACCCCGCTTCGAGGCTGCCGCCGCGCTGGAGCAGGCCGCGCTGGAGGAGCTGCGCGAGCGCCGTCCCGACCGCCCGATCGAGACCAACGTCGAGTTCTGGGCCGCGATCGTGCTCGACTTCGCCGAGGTGCCGAGCTCCATGTTCACCGCGATGTTCACCTGCGCCCGCACCGCCGACTGGTCCGCGCACGTCCTGGAGCAGAAGGAGACCGGGCGGCTGGTCCGGCCCTCGGCCCGCTACATCGGGCCCGACCCGCGCAAGCCCGCCGACGTCGAGGGCTGGGACACCATCCAGACCAA
>JAOPWO010000369.1 GCA_025965635.1 Modestobacter sp.
CGCCTGCGTCGAGCACGGGACGGCGGTGGAGATCAACTCCCGCCCCGAACGGCTCGACCCGCCGCGCCGGCTGCTCGACCTCGCCGTCGATGTGGGCTGCGAGTTCGCCATCGACACCGACGCGCACGCACCCGGCCAGCTCGACTGGCAGGACGCCGGCTGCGTCCGTGCCGTGGAGTGCGGGGTGCCGGCCGACCGGGTGATCAACACGAGGACGGCGGACGTCCTGCTGCGCTGATCGCCCGCGGTCGGCCGGCACCCGGGCCCGGCGCTCAGCTCATGGCGCGTCCGAGCCCGGGCGCCCGTCCCCGCGCTTGCCGGCCACCGGCGGGTCGAGCACCACGCCCGCCTCCTCGACGTGCACGACGATCGGCGTCGGGTTGGCGGGGTCGGCCACCCGGGTGCGCTCCGGACCGGCCTGTACGCCCTCCAGGGCCTCCGCCTCCTCCGGGCCGACCTCGTCGATGACGAAGTTCGCCCGCACGTCCGCCGCCCGGCCACTCGGCGCACCGACCGCCTCGGGGCTGTCGTCCTCGACGTCGAGGTCGGCCAGCTCCACCGGGCGCTCCGCCAGGACGACGGTGCCGCCCCGCGGGTGCCCGTTCGGCGCCGGTTGCCCGGCCCGACCGGTGTCCACGACGAAGTTGCCGTAGCTGGACCGGGGTCCCTCGTGGAGCGCCGGCTCCACGGCGGCCGCTGCCGGCGCGGACGCCGGCTGCTCGCTGACGACCGTGACCGCCTTGACCCGGTTGAAGGGCAGCAGCCGGGGGCGCTTGCCCGCGGCCACGTCCTCGACCCAGCCGACCAGCAGGACCGCCACGAAGATCAGCGCCCAGGCCACGGCGAACTCCACCGTCAGCCCCAGCGTGTCCTCGCCGTCGAACTGGCCCAGCCCCGTGTACTCCAACGCGTACGGCGCGAGGAAGATGGCGAAGTTGCCCCACAGGTAGATGGTCATGGCCCGGCTGTTGATCAGCGAGATGATCGCGTCCAGCGTGGGCAGCCGGCCGAGCCAGTCCATCCGCCGGTAGAGGCGGAGCAGGATCAGCACGGCACCGGTGAAGTACAGCAGCCCGGCGAGCGGGTTGTCGTCGACGTTCCACGAGCCGTAGCGCTCCTGCTGGGACAGCGCGAAGTACAGGCCCCCGGCCATCAGCGCCACCCCCACCAGGATGGTGGTGCCCAGCGGGAGGTCCCGGATCGTGCCGTCGTGGTGGGCGAAGCCCAGCATCCAGCAGATCCCGTAGGTGCACAGCGTGGCGATGATGTCCCAGTAGGGGTCGGCGAAGTCGATCAGCCCGAGGGTCATCAGCGGCAGCACGACGGCCGGCACGACCATCGTGCGCACCGGCCACCGGCGGAACAGCCACAGCAGCGCCGGGCTGATCAGCAGGAACCACAGGTACGTGCGGATGTACCAGAGCGGCAGCGCCCAGTCCGCGCCCAGGTCGGAGGCCTGCGGGTCGGCCAGCGGGAAGACCCACAGCCAGGCGTTGCGCCAGGTCAGCTCGGCGACGCCGAACCCGCCGTCCGCCGTCCACCCGGCGGCGAACATCACCACGAGCATCGTGGCGCCGAAGACCCAGAACGGCGGGAGCAGCCGGCGGAACCGCTTGCGCCAGAAGTCCGGCACGGATGCCGCGCGGTCCAGCGAGGCGGTCACCAGGGCACCGCCGAGGGCGAACATGATGCCGATCGACGGGAAGACCGCCGGCAGCCACACCCAGCCGAAGGTGTGGAAGGTGATCACCCGGACGAGCGCGAGCGCTCGCAGGAAGTCGATGTACCGGTCCCGGGTCCTCATGTCGTGCTCCCTCGCGTTGCGGTGGCGACCGATGTCCAGAGTTCGGGGTCCTCCCCGCCGAGCGCCCAGATGGCCACCCCGCGGAGCTCCAGGTCGATCGCCACCTGCTGCTTCGCAGCCAGCGACCGCGCGTCCTCGAACCAGACGGTGTGCTGCTGCCCGTCCTGTTCGTAGCGGAAGGTCCAGGCGGATGCCGTCGCGTCCCACTTCGGTGTGGCGCCGACCCGCTGGGCCAGCTCGACGGCGTTGGTCGCCTGCAGGTTGACGCCCTGCGCCCCCACCCAGTCGTAGCCGTAGGTGGCCAGGCCGAGCATCAGCTTGTCCTTGGGTACTTCCTGCGCGGCGTAGTGGGCAACCGAGTTCACCCAATCGAGCGGCGCGACCGGTCCGGCGTCGCTCCCGCTCCACGAGTGGTCGTAGGTCATGATCCGCACCTGGTCGGCGATCCGGCCCAGGACCTTGTAGCTGTAGGCCAGGCCCCAGTCGTCGGTGTCGTTGACCCGGGCCGGCACGGCCACCGTCAGCGCCATGTCCTGCGCGTGCAGGTCGTCGCGCAGCTTGGTCAGGAAGTCGGTGAACACCGGCCCCGCGGTGGGCGGCAGGCTCTCGTAGTCGATGTCCACGCCGTCCCAGCCGTTGTCCACCGCGGCCTGGACGAGCGCCTCCCGGTGCGCGTCGGCCTTGGCCGGGTCGCCGAGGAAGCCGGCCACCAGGTCGCCCTGCCAGCCGCCGTCCAGGTAGTTCTGCACGGTCGGGATGACCTGGAGCCCCGGGCTGTCCAGCAACTGCTGGACCGCCGGCGGGGCCGGGCTCACGGTGATGCCGCCGTCGGCGGTGACGCTGCCCAGGGTCGGGCTCACCTCGGTGAGGCCGGCGTCCAGCGCCGTGGGCAGCGAGCCCACGGCGCGCTGGTCCGCGACCGGCAGCCAGGCGGCCGCCACGAGCCGGTGCGAACCGGAGAACACCAGCGGCCGGAGGACGACGCCGCCCACCGCCAGGGCCAGGACGGCGACGACCGACGCCACCCACACAACGATCGGTCGCCGGCTCATGCGCGCACCTGGACCTGCTGCACGACGTTCGTCGAGGCCGGGACCGGCGCGACGATGTTCGGCTCGACCGGCAGCGGGGCGACCACGTTGGGCTTGGTGGCGATCGCATCCATGTTGGCCGTGCGCGCGAGCTTGTTCCAGCCCAGCCGCACGCCGCGGAGCGCCGTGCCGAGCGAGGCGTAGAGCAGGTAGGCCCGCAGCGGCTCGTAGATCAGCCGGTAGAGCGGCACCATCAGCAGGTGCGCCGGGCGCTCCTTCATCAGGTACAGCGCGACCGCCGCCATGACGCCGTAGATCGCCGAGAAGAGGCCGAAGTACAGCAGGACGTGCAGGATGCCCTGCTTGGCCAGCATCTGGAAGACGACCACGGTGATGAACGGCGTGAACACCAGCGGCACCAGGATCGTGACCACGGCCATCGGCATCATCAGCATGCCCAGCCAGCCGTAGCGCGGCCGCAGCATCATGTTGCGGTGCCGCCAGACCGCCTGCAGCGTGCCGAACATCCAGCGCACACGCTGCTTGAGCAGCGCGTCGAGGGTCTCCGGCGCCTCGGTGTACGCGATCGCCTTCTCGGCCTGCTCCACCTGCCAGCCGTACTGGTGCAGCATCAGGGTCAGGTCGCAGTCCTCGGCCAGGGTGGCGTCGCTGTACCCGCCGGCCTGCAGGACCGCGCTCTTCCGCCAGGCCGCGCAGGCACCCGGGATGACCATGACGCCGTTGAGCAGCGCGGCCGCGGAGCGCTCCACACCGATCTGGGTGAGGTACTCCAGCGCCTGCCACCGGGTGATGACGTTGCGGGAGAAGTTGCCCACCTTGATCACACCGGCGACGGCGCCGACCCGCGGTGAGCGGAAGCCACCCATCAGCTCGGTCACGGTCTCCGGGGTGAACAGCGTGTCGGCGTCCAGGGTGACGACGAACGGCTGGGTCACGGCCGCGAAGCCACGGTTGAGCGCTGCCCACTTGCCGCCGTTCTTCTGGCTGATCAGCCGCACCCGGCGGTCCGTCGCCGCGATGTCCCGGACCATCGCGGCGGTCCCGTCCGTGCTGCCGTCGTCGACGACGATGATCTCGTGCACCGGGTACGTCGAGGCCAGCACGTACTCGATCGTGCGGCTGATCACCATCTCCTCGTTGAAGGCGGCGATCAGCACCGACACCCCCGGCCGGGAGCTGTTCGGCGTGCGGGCCGTGCGGCGCCTCACCACCCAGGCGCGGACCAGGGCCAGGACGGTGTTGAAGACGCCGAGCCCGATCATGGTGACCAGGGCCAGGACGAACAGCCCCTGCAGCAGCCCGCTGGGCAGCACGAACATCACCTGGGCGACGGCCAGCGCGGCGCGGTCGGTGAGGGTCACCTCGGCGGTGCCGCTGCGCTGGGCGATGTCCGGCTGGACCTGCCCCATCGTGTGGAACGTGTAGCCCCGGTCGCGAGCCTGGACGATCAGGTCCTCGACGTACTCGAGGGTCTTGGCCCGGCTGTGCCCACCGCCGTCGTGCAGCAGCATGGTGATGTTGTCCATGCGGTCGAACGGCGGCATCGGGATCTCGCCGGTCCGCTCCCCGCTGGCGTAGGCCCAGTCCAGGGTGTCGAAGTCGTGCGAGGCCACCACGTAGCCGAGCTGCTGCGCGCGGAGGATGCCCGGGGCGTCGCCCTGGATGGACTCGATGTCATCGCCCTCGTAGGGCAGCCGGAAGAAGCTCGCGTACTCACCGGTCTCGGCCCGCATGATGCGGTCGGCGAAGGCGAGCTCGGCCTCCTGGCGGAAACCGGTGGCCTCGTTGATGTCGACGTGCGTGGTGGTGTGGTTGCCGAGCTGGAAGCCCTCACGGACGAGGCGCTTCATGATGTCGGGGTTCTTCGCCATCTGCTCACCGGTCACGAAGAACGTGGCCGGCACCTGGTACTTGCTGAGCAGGTCGAGCAGCTCCGGGGTCCAGAACGGGTCCGGACCGTCGTCGAAGGTCAGCGCGATGGTCTTGGTGGCGGTGGCGCTGTAGCCGTACCGCTGGATGACGTACTCGGCGCCGTCGGCCTGGCCGACGTCGCGCGGGGACAGCTCGGCCAGGACCTGGCCGTCGAAGGGGTCCTGCGCGTAGACGGCGGCGCCGGCCGGCAGCACCCGGACGATGCGGGTCAGCGGGCCGGCGCCGATGACCGGCGGCTCGTCACCGATCGCGGCCAGGCTGGGGCCCTCGGGGGTCGGTTCCCCAGCGAGTGCGGGGGACGTGGTGATGCGCGGGACGGCGATCGCCACGAAGGCGAGCACGAGCACGAGCACCAGGAGCAGGACCGCACGGATGTACTTCCAACGCCGCCCGGAGGGGTTCGAGAAGACAGGACGGTCGTACTGGACACGGGTGCGCACTGTGGCGCCGCGGTCACGGACGGAGCGGAACATCGGGCGGGTCCTCCTCGGGCGTGCACGGGGGCACAGTGGAAAGACGGGTTCAAGGTCTCGGGCGTCGAGGAACGAGGCCCAGCAGGGGCGGGCCGGGCGCGGGAAAGGCCGACGGCAGCGGCGGGGCGGCCACGGAGGACCGCACCGGCGTACACCGGGCAGGCCTGCACTCAGGCAGGCAGAGAGGGAGCCCGCAGGCTCAGCCGGGGCTGGACCCCGGGACGACGGCCCGGCCGATGACCGGCGCGGACGAGTCGAGGAGGACGGCGCCAGGAGCGTCCGCCGCGTTCAGGGCGAGGGCCGAGGTGTGCACGGCCCAGGGGAGGTTGTGGGCGCCACCGGGGCCGCCCGTGCCGGAGCCGGCGCTGGACGACGTCGGGCAGGCTCCGCCCGAGAACGGCGCAGCGGGGGCCGGCGCCGGCATGGGGGCGGTGGGGTTGAGCGGAGCCGGGGCAGGCGTCTGGTCGGGGACCGGCGCGATCGCCTGCGGCGCCGCCTCGACGCGCTGCTCTGTGGATGCGGCCTCGACGGGGGCGCTCCGTGGGCGGCTGTACGTATCCGGCGCCTCGCGGTCCACGGCGCTGGCCACAGCGATGCCGATGTCGGCACTCCCGACACAGAGGGCCGAGGTCGGGACGGCGGCCTTCGGCGGCTCGTGGGTCTTCCCCTCGGACACCAAGGCCTTCGCCGCGACCGGGCTGATCAGGTCGTCCTTGGCCGGTCCCACGGGGACGACGCCCTTGACCGGAGCGCCCTGGTCCACGTCGGACTGGCCGGCGGCGTGCTTCACCGGGCGCCCATCCGCAGCCGTGTCGTCCTCACCCTTCGAGGTACCGGCCGGCGTAGCCGTACCGGGGACGTCGGTCGCCGGCAGCGGGAAGGGCAGGTCGGTCGCCGGCGCGTGCGCGCCGCCCGTGGGGGCGTCGGGCTTGTCACCGGTATCGGGCATCGAGCCGGTGTCCGGCTTGGACCCGGAGCCGGGCTTGGCGCCAGCGTCCAGTTTGGAGTCGGTGTCGGGTTTCGACCCGGGGTCCGGCCTGGCACCGGTGTCCGGCGACGAGCCCGTGCCCGGAGTGGAGTTCGGATCGGGCTGCGACGGAACGGGACTCTGGGACTCGGGGCCGGTGTACCCGCAGGTGATGTGCTCCCGCTCGTGCGCCCACGTCGGCGAGGCCAGCACCTTGGCGAGGGTGATCCGGCCGGCGGCGAGCAGTCGGTCGACCCGGCCGTCGTGACCCTGGTGCGCACTGGCGTCGCGGCCCTCGGCGCAGACGACGGTGTCGTCGTCGGCCAGGTGGACCGGCTGGGCGACGGGGGTGTGCGCGCCGTTG